>CAZASJ010000003.1:67694-101981 GCA_964487735.1 uncultured Bacteroidales bacterium
AAGAATAAGAATGTGAATGAGGAGATATCAAATCCCAAAGCCTCAAGCCCCAGGCATCAAGCCTCAAACCCCATACCTGATTCAAATGTATCTGTGAAAGAAGAAAGTCTGAATAGGTCTACTTATTCAATTCCCGAGAAGTGCTTCATAAACTGCACGCGTTCATAAGCAGCCGGGTTTTCAGCATCTTTGATGCTCATTTTACCGATGAAGTCATCCACGTTCTTGAAATCATGTTTATCCATCCAGGTTTCGAGATCCTTGAGCATGAGCCCGATCATCGCAAAATCCTTCTTATATAAAACAGAAGCTACCTGAACTGCTTTTGCACCTGCCAGTAGTTGTTTTATCATTGAAGTACCATCGTGAATCCCGGTAGAGGCGGCAATATCACAGTGCAGCCTGCTTGAAAGCATAGCTACCCAGCGCAATGATGTAGAGAGTTCTTCTGGATGACTGAATACGTTTGTGGAGGTAACCTTGAAGTTGTCAATATCAATATCAGGTGAAAAGAATCTGTTGAAGAGCACCATCCCTTTTATGCCTGTCCATGAGAGTTTCAGGGTCATATTTGCAAGACCTGAGAAATATGAACTGATCTTAATGGCAACCGGAATAGTTACAGTTTTCTTTACCTTTTCAATAATATCAAAGTAAATCAACTCATTCTGTGCAGCATCGCGTTTAGGATCCGATGGGAGAATAAAAATATTCAATTCCAGCCCATCTGCACCTGCTTCCTGCATTTTTGCAGCAAATGAGATCCAGTCGGCGGACGAGATACAGTTAATACTGGCAATTATGGGGATGCTGACTGCTTCCTTGGCTCCTTTAATAAGCTTAAGATAGTTCTCAACATCATTTAACTTGGTATAATTGCTGATATAATCATCTGCTTCAGGATAAGAGAAATTATCAACACTGGAATGCATTGTCTTATTGATGCTGTGATTGATCTGTTCCTCAAACAAGGATTTCAGCACCACTGCTGCAGCACCATTTTTTTCGATCTCAATGATGTTCTCAACTGAGTTTGTCAGGCCTGAGCTTCCGACAATTATAGGATTCTTAAGATTGAACCCCATATAGGAGGTTGATAAATTTGCCATTTTATCTCTTTGATTTAGGAGTTAAGCTGGACAAATTTATACATTTATTTCCTTTCTCAAAGGATGTTAATAATGAATTTTCGAATCCATGAATAAAGTCTCGTCATTCAGAACTTCCATCGCTTTAAGGAAGCCGTCGTCCATTTCTGAGAATACCTGGTATGAAGCACCCACATCCCAGAGGTTGCGGGCCATCCAGGCTTTGATCTGTGTGCGAAGGAATTTTCCTGAGGTTTCATATCCCTTTTCGTCAAATTCCACTTCCATGCCTTCCCCGAAGGTGATAAAATTTTTCATGAATGCATCATCTATTTCAAAACCTTTGATATAACTCTCAACTTCAGGGTATTCACTCAGGAGCTCTTCACGGTGGTCATTCACATACTGAACAGTAAATTGATTTAATACTCCTTTTCTTCTCAATTCTGTATAGTAGTCCGATATCCAGGTTGAATCCCATGGAATGAAAATATCAGGCATAATGCCTCCGCCTCCATAAACGACACGATTGGCAGGAGTGTAATACTTAAGTGAGTCAGGGAATTTTATACTGTCAGGGTGCACCATCTCGCCATGTTTCATCCTGTTATACACATCCATATAATAATCTTCTACTCCGTTATCATAAGGTTTTTGAATGCTTCTGCCCGTAGGTGTGTGATACCTTGAAGTGGTGAGCCTGATCAATGAGCCATCAGGCAAGGGAAATGGGCGCTGTACGAGGCCCTTTCCAAATGAACGGCGTCCGATAACCAATGCACGATCCCAATCCTGCACCGCTCCTGACACAATCTCACTTGCCGATGCAGAGCCTTCATCAATAAGTACAACAAGTTTTCCTTTTTGGAAACTACCACCCGGAGTGGACCAATATTTTTGTTCCGGCGACTTTAAGCCTTCTGTATAAACAATAAGGCTTCCACCCCCAAGGAATTGATCAGATAAATCAATGGCTGTACCCAGGTATCCACCTGAATTTCCTCTCAGGTCGAGAATAAGGTTTGTCATTCCAGCTTCTTTCAATAAGCGAATGGATTCTTTGAACTCATCAATAGAAGTGGCTGAAAAACGATTGAGTTTAATATAGCCAATATCTGATGAGGCCATGAATGTGGCATCAATGCTGTTTATCGGTATTTTATCGCGAACAATGGTGTATTCAATCAGATCTTTACGTCCTGAACGGTATATACTTACATCAACTTCAGTGCCTTTTTTACCACGTAAATGATCAAAAACATATTGATTGTTTAATTTATCTCCGTAAGCAATCGTATCATTGATTTTTATGATCTTATCGCCCGCCATGATACCCAATTTTTCCGAAGGGCCTCCTGGTACGGGTGCAATCACGAGTATCGTGTCATTGAAAATTTGAAATGTAACTCCGATTCCTTCAAAACTTCCTCTCAAGGGTTCTTCCATTCTTTCAACTTCTTTCTTTGGTATGAATGAGGAATGGGGATCGAGTTCTTTCAGGGTTTCAACAATGGCATTATCGACCAGGTCCGTCATATCCACAGAATCGATATAAGCATAATCGATCAATTGGTAGAGAGCGACGATTTTCTGGATATTATCCTTTACTTCCTGACTTTGGCCAAAGGAAAATGTTGAAAAAGAAAAGGTAAAAATTATGACGAATGCAACACTTAAATAGGTTCTGATTTTTTTCTGCATGGGCATGTTATTTTCACTTAATACAAAGTGATATTTTGAAGATTAAAGTATTCTTAATTAGATATGGTCAAAATTAATCAAAAATTGAGCCGCAAGCAGATTGGCACCAATGATTAGTGTTAAAAAACGTTAATGGGATGCCGGCTTTCAAACCCAGGGAAGCGCTTAATATTCAAGAATTTCTTTCGCAGCAGCAAATACTTTCTCGGCATTAGGAAGAATGGCCTTTTCAAGAATTCTGTTAAATCCAACCGGAGTGAAAGTAGAACCAATCCTTTTAACAGGTGCATCAAGATGCTCAAAGGCTTTTTCATTAATGATGCTCAGGATCTCTCCTCCAAACCCAGCAAAGACCTTGTCTTCGTGCACAATAAGCACTCTGTTGGTCTTTTTTACTGATTCCAGGATCATCTCCTCATCCAGGGGGACCAATGATCTGAGATCAAGCACTTCCACTTCTTTTCCGCTATCTTCTTTGATCATTTCGGCTGCCTTCAAACAAAGATGGGTAGCATTCCCGTAGGTAATCATGCTAAGGTCAGAGCCTTCACGCCTTATGCGTGCTTTTCCGAAAGGAACTTCAAATTCCTCAGGGACGACAGATTCTGCCAACGGGTCATTATACAATGCTTTCGGTTCGAGGAAAATGTTTGGCCCTTCCGAACGCAGACAGGTTCTTAGCAATCCGGCTGCATCATCTGCAAATGAGGGATAAACGATCCTTATACCCGGTAAAGAAGTTAATGTAGCCTCAATGGTTTGTGAATGATACAAGCCACCACCTATGTATCCACCCGAGGCCAGGCGAACGGTTACGTTTGCAGCAAATTGACCATTGGAACGCCAGTAATCGTGGCTCAATTCAATCAACTGCTCCATGGCCGGCCAGAAATAATCAGCGAATTCAGCTCCTTCGGCTACGACCCTGATCTTCTTATCATAGCGACTCATCCCATTAGAAGTACCCATGATGAAATCTTCGGCGATGGGTGCATTGAATACCCTTTTTTTCCCAAACTCCTGTTGCATGCCTTTAGTAACATTGAAGATGCCTCCTTTCTCTTTATTGGCAACATCCTGCCCCCAGATAAAAGTATCAGGATTTCTCCTGAACTCTTCCTTCAGGGTAGTATTTAAGGCATCGATGTAACGCATGCTAGTTCCGCTACCATCCGGCAGTCCTTCAGTAAACTTCTGTGGAACATAGGGGGCGGGAATCACAAAATCAAAAATTGAGGATGGATCCGGATCCGGTGCAGCGATTGCCTTTTTATGCGCAGCAGAAATTTCTTTTTTAGCCTTGCTATCAAGCTCGCTCAATTCGGCTTCAGTAAATACTCCGGAGTATAACAGCCTCTCCCTGAACCTTTTCAACGGATCCTGACCGAGTGCTTCGGCAAGTTCTTCATCATCACGATAGAGGTCGTGTCTGTCTGAATTAGAATGAGACCCCATCCTGACACAATTTGCATGAACAATAACCGGATGTCCTTTTTCCTTCACATACTTTTTGGCAAGGGTCATGGCATTCATCGAATTGAAAACATCTTTCCCGTTGCAGTAGATAATCTCCAGATTCTTGAATCCTTCAAAGTTTGTCGCCGCATATGGATTGGCGGTTTGATCGGACTTGGGAACAGAGATTCCGTATTCATTATCCTGAAACACAAAGATCACAGGTAGTTTTTCGTTTGTTGCTCCATTAATGGCTTCATAAACATAGCCTTCAGAAGTGGAAGATTCGCCTTGTGAGCTGATGGCAACCCCTTCTCCTCCGTAATATTTTATCGAGCGGGCCACACCTACTGCGTGTAATGTATGGTTTCCGGTGCATGAGGATACATTATGGATGTTCCATTCGGGTTTTGCAAAGTGGTTTGACATATGTCTTCCACCGCTGGCAACATCATCCTTTTTAGACAAACCATTCAGGATGATCTCTTCTGTGTTCAAACCGGCAGACATCGTCGTAAGCATATCCCTGTAATAAGGAAATAAATGGTCATTCTCTTTATCAAATACCTGTCCAATAGCCAGTTGTATACCGTCATGCCCGGCATATGGAGCATGATATGACCAACCCAGGGCCTGCTTAAGATAATTAGGGGCTTTATTGTCGATCTGCCTTCCCAAAGTCATTAAGTAATACCAATTCTCAAGCACTTCTCTCGGAGTGGATTTGATATTATAAATCTTATCCTCCCGTTTGATTTTTAAGCGTTTGTTTTTGTACATCTTCTCTATTGCTTTTCAGGAAAACTCAATATCCCTGATAATTAATTCAAAAAAATAATCGTTTTGTAAAATGCTAACAATTATCAGCTATGTATTGTTCAGGCCTTCTGTCATTAAAAACATGGTTCATGGGGGTGATCATTTTATCATTCGCAAGAGTGGGATCAATATCAATGCGAAGGATCTCAGCAGTATCGGAAGAAGCCCTGGTAAGAATATCTCCTGATGGACTGATTAACATAGAGTTGCCATTAAATAACAATTCTTCCTCACGACCGATCCTGTTTGCTGTTAAAATGAAAACTTTGTTCATTAATGCAATTCCGGGTAAAGCCTTATGAGCATTCTGTGTCAGAAGGTTTGATGGATGTATAATGAGCTCAGCTCCTTTTTGTGCCAGGATGCGCCATGGTTCTGGGAAAAGGTAGTCGAAACAGATCTGTATCCCAATCTTGCAGAAACCCAGATCATATACACAAAGTCCACTTTCCCCGGCTTTGAAGAAGCGTTTTTCATTCATAAAAAGATGCATCTTCCTGTAAATTCCCAGCAATCCCTCCGGGCCAATGAGCAAGGCAGAATTAAAAAGATACTCTCCTCTCTTTTCATTGAAACCACTAACGATATACTGTCCATTCTTGGCTGCAACTTCCTTTAACATCCTTACATAATTGCTATCATCAGGATCCTGCGCCAGGGCTTCAGCCATTTGTTTATCAGCAAAATCATATCCCGTAGAAGCTAGTTCAGGCAGGATGACCAGGTTGACATCCTTCACTTCTGACAAATACCCTCTAATAAGCCTGGTATTGGCTTCTATTTCCCCGAGAAGCGGGTTGAACTGTATAGCAGCTGCTGTAAACATAATTACCTCCTGATAACGGTAAATTCTCCGTTTGCCTCTAGTTTGATGATTCGTGAAGCTTTGGCTTTTACGATCCTGTCGCGATTATGATCCACAATATAATCAACGCCCGTCTTGATAACCGCAGGGATCTGCGAAAAAGTTACCGGGTCAATCGTACCCGATACATTTGCGGATGTCGAAACGATGGGCTTTCCGAATTTCTTTATGAGTTTCATGCAAAATTCATCCTTTGTGATCCTGATCGCAATCGTACCATCGCTTGCGATCACATTCTTAGCCAATCCTTTTGCACCCTGATATATCACAGTCAGGGGTTTATCAACGCTGTTTACCAAATCCATGGTAATTTCCGGGACATGATCAACATAATCCTTTAGTTTAGCCACATCATCCAGCAAAATGATCATACTCTTGCTCTCTACCCTTTGTTTTAACCGATAAATACGGTTTACTGCACTCTGGTTGGTTGCATCGCATCCAATACCCCAAATGGTATCTGTAGGATAAAGGATTACTTTTCCCTTTTCCAGGAATTCCAACGTATTATTTATCTCTTCTTTCACCACTGCAAAATTAATACTATTGTATTCTAATTAACAATTGAGAGGAAGAAATGGTAAATCCGCAATCAAAATGTTTTTCGGGGCATTCATGTAATCCATGCAGACCGCATGGCCTGCATGTGAGTTCGGTTTCTGTTTCTATCACCGCAGAATCATCTGATAAAGGCCCGAAACCAAATGCCGGAATGGTGGAGCAAAAAATGGCAGTCACAGGGGCATTTACAGCTGATGCCAGGTGCATGGGCGCCGAATCATTCACAAAATTCATTTTGGCATCTTTCAGCAAGGAAGCTGTTTCCAGTAATTTCAATCTACCGGCAAGGTTCAAGCTATTGGTATGACCCGAATCCCGGATAATCCCCTCACAAAGTTCATAGTCTGAAGAGGACCCAAGACAGTAAACGTACAATTCTGAAGGGAGTTCTTTTAAAAAGGCTACCCATTTATCGGCCGGATATTGTTTTGTATTCCACAGAGAAGCGGGAGCAATGCAAATAAACTGATGTGTTTTATACTGCGAGCTTTTAGCATCATCCTGCTTTGATGGGTACAAGGCCGGTCGTTTCCCGGGATTGCTAACAAGATGATCAATCAAAGAAAGATTTCTTTCGGTTTCATGGAGTTCGCCTTCACCTATTTTATGTTTCACCCTTTGGGAGAAAAACAATGACATCGGGTTTTTATCGAATCCAATGGTTTTTTTTGCTCTTGAAAAAGCTGTTAACAGGCCTGTCAGAAAAAATCGCTGCACATTAATCACCAGGTCGTAGCGTTCTGATTGTATTTCCTTCAGAATACGATAAAAGTTGCCGAATTTTTTTTCAGACTTATCCCAGACATATAGACTTCTCAAATATGGATGAGATGCAAAAAGGCTTTCTGTGCCTTTCTTCACTACCATATCAATATATGCTTCCGGGTACTGTCGATGCAGGTTCTCGGCAATTGGTGTTGCCAGGATCACATCTCCGATGGAAGCTGTCTGTATGATTAATATCTTATTCAAATCAGCCATGGTCACTAAGCCTGAATATCGTATTCCCTCAATGCATCATTCAGTGAGGTTTTTGTATCTGTGGATTCCTTACGTTTGCCAATAATAAGAGCACAGGAGACCTGATATTCACCGGCCTTGAATTTTTTTGGAAAGCTGCCCGGGATCAGCACGGAACGTTCAGGTACTTCTCCTTTATATTCCACCGCTGATTCACCTGAAACATCGATGATCCTTGTCGACTTCGTCAATACGACATTGGCTCCAAGGACGGCTTCTTTCCGAACCCTGACTCCTTCAACTACGATGGACCTGGAGCCAATAAAGCAATTATCTTCAATGATCACCGGTGAGGCCTGAACAGGTTCAAGGACACCCCCTATACCAACCCCTCCGCTCAAATGAACATTTTTCCCAATCTGAGCACAAGAGCCAACAGTGGCCCAGGTATCAACCATCGTTCCTTCTTCAATGTAGGCCCCAATATTCACATAAGATGGCATCAGGATCACTCCCTTGCTTATATATGATCCAAATCTTGCCACAGCATGAGGAACAACCCGAACGCCCAGTTCTGCATAATTTTCTTTCAGATCGATTTTATCATGAAATTCAAGGGGGCCCGCATTGGAAGTAGACATCTTACTTATTGGAAAATACAGGATCACAGCTTTTTTGATCCATTCATTTACGATCCAATCCGCTCCCACCGGCTCAGCCACCCTTATTTTTCCTTTATCGAGCATATCGATAACATTACGGATGGCAGTCCTTGTTTCTTTCGTTTCAAGCAAAGAACGGTCGGCCCATGCAGACTCAATGATCATTTTAAGGTTTTCAGGCATATCTGTCAATTTCTTCAAATCAAAATTAGACATTTTTCCCATGAGAATAGCTATAGCATGGTTTTCAAGAATAAAAAAAGTAAATTTGCATGGATTATTTCGGCATGTGTCTGAAAAGATGAAAAGCTGAACATAATAATCAGAACTTTTGTTCGTATTATACCAAAAGATCAATTCATGGGCAGGATCATGGCTATAGATTATGGCAGAAAGCGTTCCGGAATCGCAATTACCGACCCTTTGGGATTAATTGCCAGCCCGCTAACGACGGTTTCCACTCATGAACTTCCTGTCTTCCTGAAAAAATATTTTTCTGATGAAGACGTTGATTGTTTGGTGATCGGTGAACCGAAACAAATGGATTATTCTGCATCGGAAGCTGAGCAATACATTGCTCCCTTTATCAAAAAGCTCAGGAAAGAATTCCCGGACCTGCTGATCGAAAGAGTGGATGAAAGGTTTACTTCCCGTATGGCAACCCAGGCGATTCTTGATTCGGGCATCAGTAAGAAAGACAGAAGGGACAAATCACTTATTGATAAGGTAAGTGCAGCAATTATACTGCAAAGCTATCTTGAAATGAAAAGCGTACAAAAAAATTAGAGATGTTATTACCAATAGTAGCTTACGGACATCCGACACTAAAAAAAGTTGCCGGAGAGATTGGTCCTGATTATCCGGGCCTCGATGAACTCATCAGCAATATGTTTGAAACCATGTATTCATCTCAGGGAGTTGGCCTGGCTGCACCACAGGTAAATAAATCGATCAGATTATTTATTGTGGACGCAACGCCATATTTAGACGATTTCCCTGAAACAGTCGAACTCAAAAAGGTCTTTATCAACCCATACATTTTAGAGGAGACCGGCGAAGAATGGAGTTTCAATGAAGGTTGTTTAAGTGTGCCATCCATCAGAGAGGATATTATCAGGAAACCAAAGATCACCATTGAATACCAGGACAGGGATTTCAATTTTATAGAAGAATCATATGATGGTGTGATGGGAAGAATCATTCAACATGAGTATGATCACATTGAAGGAACTATTTTTGTGGACAGAGTAAGTCCGTTGCGCAAAATCCTTTTAAAAAGGAAGTTACACGATATCTCAAGTGGAAATATTGATGTAGATTACAAAATGATCTTCCCCTTGAAATCAAAAAAGAGATAATCATAATAAAAAACAAATAAAAGATGAGAGCAATCAAAAATTCATTCCTGCTTGTAAGCATGATCATAGCATTTGTAGCATGTACTCCGGGCATCGAAAGCGATGGTGCCAAGATCACAACAGCTGAAGACAATCTGTTTGCAGCTGACCAGGGATTCATAGACAAGGTCAAGGCCCTTGATCTGGTTGATATGTATGAAGAATATGCATACAAATATCCTGAAGACAGTATGGCAGCTGAATACCTTTTTAAAGGAGCTGAGTTCTGTCTCAACCTGGGTGAAGGCATGCGTTCAATCGGATTATACAACAGGGTTATCAATGAATACCCGAAATTCCGCAAGATACCTGAGTGTGTTTTTCTGAAAGGATACGTATATGAAAATTATCTTGGCGACATTGAAAATGCCAGGATCATTTATACAGAATTCCTTGAAAAGTACCCGGAGAATGAGTTTGCAGATGATGCCGCTATTTCAATTCAGAACCTGGGAAAAACACCTGAAGAGCTTATCAAGCAATTTGAGGAACAACAAGCATTAAGCGACCCTGAATAGGATCGCTTAAAGTTTATAATTCTGTATTTAAAATCTTAAGTCGGATTGAAATAAGCTATAAAGTCATAAAGAGAAATTTTCTCCCTTCGCTTTATTTAGCATAGTTGATGGCCCTGGTTTCCCTGATCACAGTGATTTTGATCTGCCCGGGATAGGTCATTTCATCCTGAATCTTTCTGGAGAGATCGTAAGAGATCTGGTTCACATCATTATCTGACACTTTCTCAGCACCAACAATCACGCGCAGTTCACGTCCTGCCTGGATAGCATAGGTTTTAACCACACCAGGATACGTGAGGGCCAGTTCTTCAAGTTTGTTCAATCGCTGAATATAAGCTTCCGCTACTTCACGACGAGCCCCGGGCCTTGCACCAGAGATGGCATCACATACCTGCACTATGGGTGCGATCAATGATTCCATTTCTATTTCATCGTGGTGGGCACCGATGGCATTGCTGATTTCAGGGCTTTCCTTGAACTTCTCGGCCATCTTCATACCTAAAATTGCGTGAGGCAATTCCGGTTCCTGATCAGGCACTTTTCCAATATCATGTAATAGTCCGGCACGCTTTGCTTTTTTAGGACTTAATCCCAGTTCTGCTGCCATGGTGGCGCAAAGGTTTGCTACCTCAATAGAGTGTTGCAGCAAGTTTTGTCCGTAAGATGAGCGGTATTTCATGCGGCCTACCATACGGATTAACTCATGATGCATGTTATGAATGCCGAGATCAATTACCGTCCTTTTACCAGTTTCAACAATCTCCTGTTCAATCTGCTTGCGGGTTTTTGCAACCACTTCTTCAATGCGGGCAGGGTGAATCCTGCCGTCGGTAACAAGTTTGTGAAGTGATAATCTCGCAATCTCTCGCCTGACAGGATCAAAACCGGAAAGAATGATGGCTTCAGGAGAGTCGTCAATGATGATTTCTATGCCGGTAAGCGATTCAAGGGCACGAATATTCCGCCCTTCACGGCCTATGATCCTTCCTTTCACTTCATCATTATCAAGGTGGAAAACTGAAACCGTATTTTCTATGGCATGTTCAACTGCAGTGCGTTGGATCGATTCGATCACGATCTTTTTAGCTTTCTGGTTGGCTGTAAGTTTGGCTTCATCAACGATTTCGGTGATATAGAACTGTGCTTCCGACCTGGCTTCTTCCTGCAATGCTTCGATGATCTCGGCTTTTGCTTCCGAAGGCGTAAGCCCTGAAATAGCTTCAAGTTTCGTAACCTGCTCCTTATGGGCTATGTCAAGTTCCTGATGCTTCTTGTTCAGGATGTCAAGCTGATTATTGAGGTTGTTTTTAATGGAATCAACTTCATTCTGTTTACGTTGCAGATCTTCGATCTTTTGGGAGATACTCGATTCTTTTTGCTTTAGCCTGTTTTCATTTTGCTGAATCTGAGTATTTTTCTCATTTATGATTTTTTCATGTTCAATCTTAAGTTGCAGGAATTTCTCCTTTGCCTGTAGTATTTTGTCTTTCTTATATACTTCAGCCTTTTCTTTTACTTCCTCGAGCAATCTCTCACTTTTCTTCTCAACTGCCTTTCGCAACAGTGTAGATGTGATAATTACCCCCAGAACCAATCCGGCAACTCCAGAGACAACAAGGTACACGATATCTAACATCTTCTCAGAGTTTTAATTAAACATATAATTAATTTAGAGCAGTGTTCACGTGCGGATATAAAAAAACCCGCAAAAATTCCGGGTTATACGAAACCCCAAAAGACACGGATAGGGCGACCAAGTTTTTCAAACTTCCTCTGTTCCCGACCATAAGGAAACCACCGAAGTGGATCGAGGCCTGCTTTAGGAACTTATGAGCCAACCCTAATGTAAGTAATGTTGAGTTTACAAACCAAATTGAATTAATGCGGGTATATTTTTACATTTTTCAAAGAACGATTTCAGGGGGACTATCCCTCTTTTTGTTCAGCAAGCATTTTTTCCAGAGCCTGCAAGCCTTCGATCACCTCAGTATCACTTGATATGATCCTGGCCTCAGCTTTTAACGAGTTTGTGGCGAACCACAAAGACACCATGGAGAGTAAATCCTGATTGTCGTTAAAAGCATAAGTATTTGCATATTCTGTAATCTTTTCATTAATCAACCTAGCAGCTTTCCTAATGGCTTCTTCCTCCTCTACTTTGACCGTCAATTTAAAAGGACGGTCTGCTATTTTCACGGATATTGCTAATTCGTCCATTAGGTTATTAGGCCTTTACCCCAGCCATTTACTGATTCAAGAGTCCCACACATTTGTCAATTTCCCGCAACAGAGAATCTATCTTAGACTTAACCTCTGTTGAACTTTCTTTATCTGATAGCGATTTTGCAATTTTTAATTTAACAATCTGCTCTTTCAGTAATTCTATTTCTTCATTCTGTGCTTCAATTCTGTTTTGAAGCTCATTATTTTTGGTTTGTAAGTCAGAGCATTCACTTTTCAATGACCGTTGCTGGCCAAGCAGTTCCAAAACCTGCTCATTAATTCTGGAAACTAATTCTTTAGCCTGCTTCATTTAGCTTGATAAGCCATTAATATTATACAAAAATAAGAATTTATTGAGCAATTGCAAGTCCTGAGACATAAATAAACTACATTTTTATCAACCATATGCGGTACATTACTAAAACATAGGTGCGACATTATTCAAAAATGGGTATTAATAAATAGAAAACCTATTAAAATGTTGTCAGATGGACCTTCAAAATATAACGGAAGCATTCATTCATTACCTATGGAAATACAGGATGCTGCATCCTGATCTTAAAACCACAAACAATCAAAGTGTAAGCATCTTGCACCCGGGGATACATAATCATGACTCAGGGCCCGATTTCCAATGTGCCCGCATCAGGATCGGAAATACGGTCTGGGCTGGAAATGTGGAGATCCACATTAAATCATCAGATTGGTTTTTACACGGGCACCATAAAGATGCAGCCTATAATAATGTGATCCTTCACGTAGTGATGGTCAACAACAGGAGTGTAAAGGGCCTTAATAAATTACCAATACCTACACTTTCTTTGCAAGGCACCTTCAATCCCTCCATCCTTAAACGTTATCGGGAAATAAGTGAAAATCTCTTGTGGGTGCCCTGCATCAGACTTATTAAAAATGTTGAAAAGATCTACATTACAAGTCGCATCCATTCTGTGGCCATAGACAGGCTTAATAAAAAAAACCTGATTATAAAGAATCAACTGTTCAGCAGGAAAATGGATTGGGAAGAATGTTGCTACAATATCCTATGCCGCCAATTCGGGAGCAAGATTAATTGTGATCAATTTGAAATGTTATCCAACAGCCTCCCTGCGAAGATTCTGATGAAATATCATGGCAATGAATTTCAGCTTGAAGCCTTGCTTTTTGGACAATCGGGTCTTTTATACAGCAGCTTCAGGGAAAAATATCCTACAGGATTGAGAAAAGAATATCGCTACCTGTCAAAGAAGCACAATCTATTGCCCATTCCCGGCTATCTCTGGAAATTCATGAGACTCAGGCCGGCAGCCTTCCCCACACTTAGGATCGCCCAGCTGGCACAGCTCTATGCAAAACATCAAAGGGTATTTCAGTCGATACTGGAAATGCCTACCTTGAATGAATTGTATGCCTTTTTCAACCTTACTGCCTCCGGTTACTGGGACACACATTATATTTTCGGTAAAAAGGGACAAACAAGGAAGAAAAAGTTCGGGGAACAGAGCATCCGCTTGCTTCTTATCAACGGTATTATTCCCATGATACATTTATATGGAGACATCATGAATAAGCCCAGTTTATGTGAACGAGCCATCCACTTCCTGGAAGACATGCCTCCTGAAGACAATGCAGTCATCAGACGATGGAAAGAGGATGGAATCGTTGCAAGTAATGCATTGGAATCCCAGGGATTGCTGGAACTCAGACAATCTCATTGTGAGCATAAAAAATGCCTTGAGTGCAGCATAGGGCATTGTGTGCTGAAACAGGATTGCTAAGCGACCAGTAATATTCATATCTTTGTATCTGAATAAACAATCAGGCATTGGAAAATTCCAGCAAAAGAAAGATATTAACGGCAATTTTTATCCTATCCGGCATTATCGTAATGGGAGTGACCGGTTATATGCTTATTGAAGGAGATGACTTCCTGAATGCCTTATACATGACCATCATTACCATTTCTACGGTTGGCTTTGGTGAAATTCACAGACTCAGCGTTCCCGGTAAAATATTCACGATGTTCCTGATCCTTTCCAGTTTTGGAACCTATGCCTATGCAATTTCTATTATAACAACCCATTTTGTTGAGGGGCAATTAGCCGATTTTATTGTGGGAGGATCCAGGAGAAATTCAAAAGTCAAAAAGATGAACAACCATATAATAATTTGCGGTTATGGCCGTAACGGGCAGCAGGCAGCTCAAGAACTGATTGCCTATAAACAAACATTTGTTGTAATCGAAAGTGATCATGACGTGATCATGAAGAATGTGAGTGACGACACAAACTTTGTAGAAGGTGATGCCACGGATGATGATATTCTTGAGAAAGCGAATATTTCTATGGCAAAAGCTCTTATTACAACCTTGCCAAATGATGCCGACAATCTTTTTGTAGCACTTACAGCCAGATCACTGAACAACAACCTGAAGATCATCAGCAGAGCCACCAACGAAAGGTCGGAAAAGAAACTCAAGGTGGCCGGTGTAAACAGCGTTATCATGCCTGAACGTGTTGGAGGTGCCCATATGGCAATATTGGTGGCCCACCCCGACATTACAGAATTCCTCGACCGCCTGTCCATTCATGGTGAAGAACCAACCAACCTTGAAGAAATTATTTGCAGCAGTCTCACACCAAAAGATTTCGATATTTCCATACGTGAGATCGGCATCCGAAAAAAGACAGGTGCCAACATCATTGGCCTAAAAACAACTGAGGGTGAGTTCATTCTTAATCCTTCCACTGAAATAAGAGTGAAAAAAGGAACCAAACTATTTGTTCTCGGAACGCCCGAACAGATCCGAAGCATGAAACAAATCATTTCCGAAGAATTGTCATGATCCATGGGATTTATTATTTTAGCTGCTCATAAGTAGAAAAATATGCATCCCATACTTCAAACGATTGACCAGGCCATCCAATCTTATAACAACTACATTGGTGTATATGCCGTTCTGGCAATGCTGGTTCCAACAGGCATTTATTTTATCATTCGTCTGAAATTTCTAAATGTCACCAAATTCTGGCATGCCATCAGGGTTGTTGCCGGGAAATACGACAAAAAAGGCGACAAAGGAGATGTCAGTCACTTTAAAGCCCTGACCACCGCTCTATCGGCCACGGTTGGTACTGGTAACATCGTTGGTGTTTCACTGGCTATTTATTGGGGTGGACCGGGTGCAATATTCTGGATGTGGGTAACAGGTTTTCTGGGAATGATTTTGAAATACGCAGAGTGTACCCTTTCACATAAATACAGGCGGTTCAATTCAGATGGAAGTGTTTCGGGCGGCCCTATGTATTATATGGAATTTGGATTAAAGAAAATGCTCGGAAACGGAGCCAAAGTATTGGCAGTCATTTTTGCAGTGGCTACGGTTCTATGCTCTCTTGGCACAGGGAACATGGCCCAGGCCAACTCCATGACCGGGGCCCTCGATACAAGCTATAATATTGAAACATGGCTTTCGGGCATTGTTATTACCTTCCTGGTATTGTTGGTTATTGTTGGAGGAATAAAGAGGATTGCAGAAGTAACCTCCCTACTGGTTCCCTTCATGGCTATTTTATATTTTATTGCAGCGGTTACGGTACTTATCGTGATGTCAGAACATATCCCTGATGCTTTCAGATTAATTTTCTATGATGCATTTCATGGTGAATATGCCAAAGAAGCCGGGATACTGGGTGGCCTGTTCCTTGCTATGACCTGGGGAATAAAGCGGGGGCTGTTTTCAAATGAAGCAGGCCAGGGCTCCGCACCAATAGCGCATGCTGCGGCAAGAACAGAGCATCCTGCAAGGGAAGGGATGGTAGCATCATTGGAACCACTGATCGATACCCTTGTGATCTGCACACTTACCGCCCTGGTGATCATCGTTTCCGGAGCCTGGAATTCTGAAATACAAGGTGTTGGAATGACAATAGAAGGCATGAAAATCGGCCTGGGACAGATCGGCATGCAGCACTGGGCTGAACATATCGTCACTTTTGGCTTGATCCTGTTTGCCTTTTCCACCGTTATTAGCTGGTCGTATTATGGAACCCGGTCAATAAATTATCTTTTTGGAGAAAAATACATCAGACCCTACCGTTTTGTTTATGCTTTCTTCGTCTTTCTCGGATCCATATTTGGAATTGAACTTGTCTGGCATTTCGTTGATATGGTCATTACATTTATGACGATTCCTAACCTTATTGCATTATTGTTGCTGTCGGGTGTGTTGATGAAGGAAACAAAGAAATATTTCGATGAGATGAAGCAATTGAAGAAAACACAAAAATTGGAAAAAGACTCGATACGTCATAACAATAAATAAACTTAATAGGAGAACAGACTGCTTATGCCTGGCAAGAGAAACAACGTATTCCAAAAATCCATTTTTAGTCTGATATTCCTTTTACTTATTTCCTTTTCAAATTATGCACAATCGGAATCTCTATCTGATTCCAGCCAGCTTACAACAGAAGAAGTTACCATCAGCCAGAGAATTAACAATGTCTTCTCACCCCTTGTTGACGCAATGTCAGAAGTTCTTTTCTTCGACCCTTTTGCATGGTCAGGAGTTTACGACGACAAAATCTATGATGCCCAGGGAGAAATTGTGTTGGCAGAAGATGGAGAACCCGTAAGGGCCTCTCTTAAATTGATCGTTTTGTGGCTAATTGCCGGGGGATTGTTTTTTACCGTCTTTATGCGATTTATTAATTTCAGAGGGATTGGACACGCTATCGCACTCATTCGCGGAAAATATGACAAATCTGATGATAAGGGTGAAGTCTCCCATTTTCAAGCTCTAACCACTGCATTATCGGCCACAGTCGGCCTTGGAAACATTGCCGGCGTAGCCATAGGAATAACCATTGGCGGGCCTGGTGCCACTTTCTGGATGATCCTTGCCGGCTTCATTGGTATGTCGTCAAAATTCGTTGAATGCACCCTTGGGGTAAAATACAGAAAGATAAATGAAGCTGGTGAAGTTTCCGGAGGAGCCATGTATTACCTCAAATATGGTCTGAAGAAAAAAAACCTTGGGTTTTTGGGATCGGTGCTTGCATTTCTTTTTGCCATAATGATTATAGGCGGAGCCATTGGTGGTGGAAATATGTTCCAGGCAAACCAGGCATTCAAGCAATTTGAGATCTTCTTTCCATTTATGGAACACCATGGAGCCTGGTATGGTATTGGCCTGGCCATCCTGGTTGGTGCAGTGATCATTGGCGGGATCAAAAGCATTGCAAATGTAACTTCCAAGATCGTTCCTTTCATGGCCTTGCTTTATATTATCACGGCAATAATCATTATTGGGATGAACATTTCCAATACCGGAGATGCCTTTCAATTGATCTGGAACGGAGCTTTCTCGCCTGATGCCTTAAAAGGAGGATTTGTTGGCGTTCTGATCTATGGATTCCAACGGGGGGCTTTTTCAAATGAGGCAGGCATTGGAAGTGCTTCCATTGCTCACTCAGCAGCGAAAACCAATGAACCCATCAGTGAAGGTATCGTCGCCTTGCTGGAGCCGTTTGTTGATACAGTCATCATCTGCACCATGACAGCACTGGTTATTATTTTCAGCGGTTACTGGAACGACAATACAGGCCTGGAAGGTGTGCAACTAACCTCCGCCGCCTTCAGCCAAACATTTTCATGGTTTCCATACCTGCTTCTTATTGCTGCAACACTCTTTGCGTTCTCTACTCTGATCTCCTGGTCATATTACGGCCTTAAAGGATTTGACTATCTTGTTGGTGGATTCGGACAAAAAATATTCGGAACCAGAAAAGTGACCAACCTTATATTCCAATTTTTCTTTCTTGGATGCATCATTATCGGAGCATCAGCAGATATCGGTGCCGTCCTTGATTTCTCAGATATGATGATCCTTTGCATGGCTTTCCCTAACATCATCGGCTTGCTGATCCTTGCTCCTGAAGTGAAAAGAGACCTGAAATCTTATATGAAGAGGCTGAAATCAGGAGAGATCAAAAGGGTCAAATAGAAGCTTTTCTTTTCACAAAATTATTTTTTCTCATCAAAAAGGTGTGACATTTTTGAATTTCGGGTATTAATAGATATACACGAAGCTCAAATGCGGAAATATCTGAAGTCCATAAAAGAAAACACAAAGGATTATCTCACTTTCAATTATTCTGAAAGGCGTGGAATTATGGTTCTGGTATTTCTGATCATGCTGACTGAAGCAGTAAATGCATTTTTGCCCTCCCTTATTCAGAAAGAAACTCTTGATATGTCAGAATTCAATGAGGAGATAAAGGCTTTTGAAGCCTCCCTCCTGTTAGCTGACACATTGGAGGATAGAAGACTCAATACTCCCCTTGAAAAACCCAAGTACCCAAAACAACCTGCATATAAGAAAAAAGCCATTGCCGGGCAGCCCTCCGTGATGATCGAGATAAACACTGCTGACTCTGCACAACTGCAAACACTGTATGGGATAGGGCCTGCATTTGCAGGGCGCATCCTGAAATACAGGGGCATGCTCGGCGGCTTTTTTTCCCCAGAACAATTATTGGAAGTTTATGGAATGGATAGCTCCCGATATAACGGAATAAAGACCAATATCAAAATCGATAAGAGCAAAATAAAGAAAATTCAAATCAATTCAGCTGAATTCAAAGAACTTCTCCGACACCCATACCTGGACTACGAAACAGTAAAGCTCATCTGTAATTTCCGTGATCAAAAAGGTCCTATAACTTGCGATAGCATCATGAGGAAAGTAATTGGCTATGATCCGATGTGGGAAAAGGTGAGGAATTACCTGAGGTATTGATTAAATTTGACCACAGCTGGCAGGCTGTATCATGTATCCAGTGTTTTCACAACAGGCAAAACCCAAAACTATTTTTTTTGTTTCTTTGTATAAAAGCAGGCAATATGTTAAGCAAAGACAAAAAGCTATTCGGTTTCCCTGGCACTTTCTGGACCGCCAATGTCATGGAACTCTTTGAGCGATGGGCATGGTATGGTATGTTCATATTGCTGGCATTGTATTTCACCGGGTCGAAAGATCAGGGAGCCCTTGGGTTTTCGCAGACTCAAAAAGGACTCTTAATGGGAACAGTGGTTGGGATACTATATGTTTTGCCCACCATTACAGGAGCCATTGCCGATAAATTCGGATACAAACGAATCCTTATTATATCATACCTTATTCTTGGATCAGGATATCTTCTGATGGGATATGTTACCACCTATGCATCCATGTTTTTGGCATTCCTTTACCTGGCAGTAGGTGCAGGACTTTTCAAACCCGTAATTTCCGCTACCATTACTAAAACCACAAGTGCAAAAACGGCCTCCATTGGATTTGGCATTTTTTACATGATTGTTAACATTGGTGCTTTTATCGGGCCTGTAGTGGCATCAAAATTAAGGGAGTTGGACTGGAAATATGCATTCTGGATGTCGTCGGCAGCCATCTTGATAAACATCCTGCTGGTGTTGATATTTTATAAAGAACCAGAACGTGAGAAAGTAAAAGAACCCCTGGGAAAAACGATCAAAGACATCTTGAAAAACCTGGGTCTTGCCCTGACAGATTTCAAGCTTGTGCTATTTCTCGTCATTATCGTTGGCTTCTGGACTATGTATAACCAGTTGTTTTTTACATTACCGGTATATATTGAACAGTGGGTAAACACAGCAGCGATTTACGACTGGCTTTCCGGATTCTGGCCATGGATGGCTGATTTTGTCGGGACTGAGCATGGTACCGTAAATCCTGAAATGATCGTAAACATTGATGCCCTCTATATTGTAGTTTTCCAGCTTGCAGTTTCTACGCTGATCATGCGTTTCAGGCCTGTAAACACCATCATTACCGGATTCCTTATCAGCTCCATCGGTATCGCCTTATGGTTTATGACACAGAACGGCTTTTACCTCTTCCTCTCCATCCTGATCTTTGCCACCGGTGAAATGGCAAGTTCGCCACGCATCCTTGAATATATCGGTAAGATTGCTCCAAAGGATAAGGTAGCAATGTATATGGGTACTTATTATCTTCCACTGGCAGGCGGAAATTTTCTTGCGGGAATATTATCCGGGAATGTATACACAAAGATGAGTGATAAGTATTATTTGCTTTCGCTAGAACTGAATAAACAGGGCCTGGAAATAGCGGAAATATCTGAAACATTCAGCAAAAACGACTATTTCAATAAGGCCTGTGAGCTGATGAACATGAATCAAACAGAACTTACTAATTTTCTCTGGGTAAACTACCAGCCATCGAATATCTGGATGCTGTTTACGGGAATTGGTTTGTCAACAGTGGTGCTCCTTTTCTTATATGATCGCCTTTTGTTGAGAAAGCGCTAAGGGATTATGAATTATGAATTATGGATTATCCTCTTTCGTTAAAACTACAGAGGAGGCGCTGGATTATCCTCTTTCGTTAAAACTACAGAGGAGGCGCTGGATGATGAACTACGAAATACGAACTATGAAATACGAACTCGGAATTTGGTACCAAGTTCCGACTTCGTTCACCGAAGCTTTTCATCCTTCGCTGTGGCTTCGGATGATGAAAAGCGAAGGTAAATCATCAGCATCCTCCCTTAACTCTTCCCATCCCCAACTCCTGTATTCCAATAGGCAGGGCCATCTTCTTCGTCATCTTCATCTTCAAACTCCCAGGAATACCTTCGTTTCTGTGGCCCCCGATTCCTGAAATAGATAGCAAAAATGACCCCTGCGAGTATCCCCATCAAATGACCTTCCCATGAAATATTCTTTTCGGGAAACATTTCGGGAAAAATACCCCAGATCAGGCTGCCGTAGAGAAAGGCCACAAACATAGAGATGGCCATCAGGCGCGGCTCCTTTCTAATCAGCCCGCTTACAAATAAAAACGATGCAAGTCCGTATACAACACCACTCGCTCCTATATGGTATGCTTCACGAGCCATTCCCCATACCCAAATATTGCTGAATAAGTAGATCAGGATAAAAACACGCAAGGCAATGCTTCTGTAAAAATAAAAAAGGCTGGCCCCCAAAACAAAAAGGGGGATTGTATTCGCATATAAGTGATTTAGATCACTATGGATCAGAGGTGAAGTTAAGATCCCGATGGCACCATACAATGTCCTGGGCCAGGTACCATACTCAATAAAACTTATATTAAACACATATTCTACAAGTTTCACCGTCCAGATTACCAAAATGAAAATGCCCGGAAAAAACAGGCTGTAGTATAATTTTTTCTTTTCTGTAGACATATGCATATTTCAAGAACAAATATGATCAAATATTGTTCCGTAAGTAATATACGACAAAATATCATGTTTTTTGGTCGATATACAATAAAGCATGCGCCATTTCGTCTATACTTAGTAAATTATTCGCTTATTCTTGCAACCATTCAGAAACTGTCTTGTCATTGAAGGTTAAAAAAGAATTTTATATTAAATAACTACGAAAATGAAAAAGCATTTAACAATCATTCTGACCATGATCCTGAGTTTATCTTTCATGGCTTCCAATGCACAAGATGAAATGAAGTATCTCTTCAGCGGGGCTGAAAACAATACTTCTGTTTCAGGATTTGCTGCTGTATTCAACGAATTTTCATCCTTCGACAAGGAATTTGCATTCTCAATGGGTGGAGGTGCAGCCTTGCTCATTAACCAGAAGATCTTTATTGGCGGTTATGGTATGGGCCTCACAACCCGCCATTTAAATGATTTTTCATGGTTTGATTCAAAGCTGGAAAGAAATCTGGATTACTATGACCTTTATACAAGGTTTGGACATGGTGGTTTCTGGTTGGGTTACATCTTTAAGCCACAGAAAGCGATCCATTTTGGTGCCAACGTTAAGTTGGGCTGGGGTTCTGTTTCCATTACTGACAAGAAATATCCGGGAACTGATTACAAATGGGAAAACTACAACATTGACAATGTTTTTGTGATCACTCCACAGCTCGATATGAATTTGAACCTGCTCAAGTGGATGCGTCTCAATGTTGGGGTAGGATACAGGTTTGTTACCGGATTGAATGAAACCTATGCTTACCTTCCTGAAGGCGGATCAGCTCCTGAAGACATCATCCAAAAAGAATACTATGATAAAAATGCACTCAACAGCATTACCGGGAACATCACTCTTGCTTTTGGGTGGTTCAACAAATAATATTTTACGATACGATAATTAATTATAATGAGAATTGCGATCATCCTGCTTTTAATAGCAGCATTTTTTATCCCCGCTACATTAAGAGCAGAAGGTGATGAATCCGACAAGAACAAACGGAGCATCAGCGGCCATGTAAAGGATGGAGAGACCGGAGAGGATCTGTTGGGCGCCACTATTTATGTGACGGAACTTAAATCAGGAACTGTAACAAATTCTTATGGATATTACACTCTCCGCCTTGATCCGGGAAATTATACACTGAAGTTCTCCTACATAGGCTATGAACCAATCATTCATACGATTATACTTAGCGAAGACATTACGCTAAACATTGATCTACAGCCAAAAGGCGAACTTTTAAATGAAGTTGAGATTACAGCTGAGGCACCGGACCAGAATGTGAAAAAAGCAGAGATGAGCGTGGTTAAGCTGGATGCAAAGACCATTAATAAGATCCCTTCCCTTATGGGCGAAGTCGATATTATTAAGGCCTTGCTTTTGCTCCCGGGTGTACAAACTGCTGCCGAAGGATCATCAGGCTTTGTTGTAAGGGGTGGATCCCCTGATCAAAACCTTGTCCTGCTTGATGAAGCCACTGTGTACAATGCAGGCCATTTACTTGGATTCTTTTCAGTGTTTAACAATGATGCAATAAAGGATGTGAAGCTGTATAAGGGTGATATTCCGGCGAGGTACGGAGGAAGGCTTTCATCGGTGCTTGATGTAAGAATGAAGGATGGAAACTCTAAACGGTTTTCAGGAACCGGAGGGATCGGCATTATTTCGAGCCGCTTAACCCTGGAAGGGCCCATCCTGAAAGACAGGACTTCATTCATCGCTTCCGGCAGAAGGACATATGCTGACCTTTTTCTTCCTTTTGCAAAAGATAAAAGCCTGCAGGATAACAAACTGTACTTTTATGATTTCAATGCCAAAATAAATCATATTATCAATGAGAACAACAGGATATATCTATCAGGGTATTTTGGCAGGGATGTATTTAAAAACCAGTTTGCAGAGATGAAGTTGGGAAACCAGACCGCCACACTCCGATGGAACCATCTTTTCTCTCAAAACCTATTCTCAAACTTCTCATTTATTTACAGCAAGTATAAGTATGGGCTGGGTACGGCTTCAGATGATGAAGCCAATTCATTCGATTGGGAATCCGACCTGCGGGATTTTGGGATAAAAGGAGACCTTACATTATACCTGAACGAAAACAATACCATACGCTTCGGGATAAGTTCACTCTATCATTCCTTTAATCCCGGCGTAGCTCAGGGCAAAGGCGACAACTCTCTTTTTGATGAGTGGATCGTACCAAAAAACTATGCCATTGAATCTGCCGTATATATTAGCAATGAACAAAAAATAGGTGCTTTGATGATCCTGAAATACGGATTACGCATCTCCACATTTTCAAATATTGGGCCGGGAACAGTATACAATTTCGATGAGAATTTTGAAACCATCGACTCAACAGTATATTCAGGAGGCGATATTTACAAAACCTACTGGGGCCTGGAACCCAGGATAGGGCTGAATTACCTCTTATCAGAATCATCGTCAATAAAAGCAAGCTGGGCCAGGACCAATCAATACATTCAGGTAGCACAGAATTCAACTGCAGGTACGCCTCTCGACATCTGGTTCCCGGCAAGTCCAAATGTGAAACCTCAGATCTCCGACCAGTTTGCCCTCGGATATTTCAGAAACTTTAAAAACAACCTGATCGAGACCTCCATTGAAGGATATTATAAGGATATGCAGGATGCCATCGACTTTAAGGACCATGCTGAGCTCCTGCTCAATAAAGAACTTGAAGGCGAACTTCGATTCGGAAAAGCCTGGTCGTATGGCATCGAAACTATGGTAAGGGTGAATGGATTGAAACTTGGGAACGGGCTTCTGAGTGGTTGGGTCAGCTACACCTGGTCGCGGACCTGGCGTTTGTTCCATGATATCAACAACGGAACTAAATATCCTGCTCCTTACGACAGGCCACATGATGTTTCTGTAGTGGCTAACTGGGATATCACCAAAAGATGGACGGTGGCAGCCAATTGGGTTTATGCAACCGGACAGCCTGTTACCTTCCCTACAGGAAGAGCTGTTATAGGCGGAGTAATACTGCCCATCTATTCCGACAGAAATGCCTATAGAATGGCCGATTACCACAGGCTTGATGTGTCTGTAACCCTGAACCCAAAAGAAAAGCCAAACAGAAAATGGCATCATTCATGGACCTTTTCATTGTATAATGCCTATAACAGGCACAATACCTGGTCCATCAACTTCGTACAGGAGCAAGCCACTCCCGGGAACCCTACAAAAGCATATGAAACCTATGCTGAGCAGACCTATTTATTCGGGATCATTCCGGCCATCACATTTAACTTCAAATTTTAGTCCAGAAAATGAAACGACTACCAAAATATATATTCAAAATCAATCTTATCCTCTTAGCCGGGCTGATCATCACATCCTGTACTGAACGTATTGATGTAAAACTGGATGATACCTACACAAGGCTTGTCGTAGACGGACAGCTCCTATCCGATGACAGCATCCGTCAGTCCATTTCACTTACTGAATCAACCAGCTACTTCTATAACCAGCCTCCTCCACCGGTCAGAAATGCCGATGTGAAAGTGATGGATGATGCAGGCAATATAATCCTGCTTTCAGAAGAGAGTCCCGGGAAGTATTTCCTTCCGGAAGGATTTAAAGCAGAAATAGGAACAACCTACACACTCGACATAGAACTAGCTGAAGAAATTGACGGAGAAACAAATTATACTGCCACAACAAGCACTCCATTCATCAATGATACCGTTTATATTGAATTGCAATATGAACCTGACTTTGGTGACAAGGGATATTATATTGTTAAATGCTATTATTGGGATCCATTAGGGCCAAACTGGTATATGTTCAATATTTATAAGAATGATACACTTCTTACAGATACGCTGAACAAAAAACAAATCGTCGACGACCGCTTTTATGACGGTGGCTTTACAAATGGTATCGGCGTAGGATATCTTAATCAATCGAACAAGCGCGAAACCCTCAGGCCGGGTGACGTTATTACATTCCAGGCATGCAGTGTAACCGAAGGCTATGCAAATTATATATGGCAAGTGCAGGAAGAAGTGAGTTTCAGCACACCCCTTTTCAGTGGCCCACCGGCCAATGTTTACGGAAACCTTAGCGGAGGTGCAGTGGGCTATTTCACAAGCTACCCGGTGATATATGCAAGTAAGGTGTTTGAGTAGGAAGAGTACTTTAAGTACTTGGAGTACTTGGAGTTTAGATTGTGTTTGCTAGCTGAATCATAAACCTTATAAACAAGCGTTAACAATTTTTAGATTTTTTAACACACTAAAACAAAGGACTATCCCGTTTACCCTAGAGTAAATCAAAAACGTTCTTCCATGCTTGAATACACCAAACTGATCCTCAGGAAAGTAAGCTTCAGCAGAGAGCTCTTCGGAAAAGAGCTGAAGAAATCAACCAAATGGCTGAAGAAAGAAGAATTACTAGTGCTGCAGGCCTGGTGCGTGCTCACTTTTGGTGATATTTACGGTGATGTGATACAGGAAGCTTTTAAACAAATTATATAAATCAGGTGCCGGGTGCAGGGTGCAGGGTGCAGGGTGCAGGGTGCAGGAAAGCTCAAATATCAGATTTCAAACTTCAGAATTCAAAGTTCAGATCTCCATTTCCCCATGCAACCATTCCATCATTATAATTGTCTTAGTTACATATAAGACCAATAGCCATGGAATGGAATCACAGTGCCAAGCTCATTCTCCTTTTCATAATAATTTTCAACGGAGATCTCATCGGTCAGGATGTTGACAAGTACTTTATCAGCGACAGCATTGCTATTGACACTTTTCCGCCACCCCGAAACCTGGATGGATATACCGTGGATGAAGCAGTCAATTTATGGTGGGAAGTGCCATTGCTGCCAAATGACAATAAATTATTTCTCAGATTTGTCGATAAATGGAAACAATCAGCATTGGAATATATTAATGACAATGTGAAATCAATTGAAATTTCCAATAATAAGAATAAATGGGATCTCCAGGCTTTACTTCCGTGTAAAGGAGAGAATGAATATGGTGTAGAAACGGATGGGAATCACATTTATACATCAAATGCAAATGCCGGAAACGGGACATTTTATAAATATGGAATTGATGGGACTTTATTGGAGGCCATCACTATTCCAGGATGCCAAAATGTTAGGGATATGGCCCTCAATGATCATGATAACCTTATTTACGGTTCAGATGTGGGAAATATTATTTGGGGAATTAATTTCGATACACATACGATAGATAATACCATTCATGTGCCACTCCCTTGCAGGGCCATTGCATATGACTTTAGTGAAATAGCATTTTGGTGTAATAATTGGAATTCTGATATTTATCAATATGATATGGCGGGCAACCTGATCACCAGTTTTCCTTTGGTTGGCATAAAAAGCATATCAGGGCTTGCCTATGAAGAAAGCGATATCCTGACTCCATATTTGTGGGGATTCAGCCAGGAAGGAAGCAATGCTACATTAATTCAGATGGATATAAACAATGGAGGCAATCAGATTTTCACAATCGACATTGATCCTATAATTGGAGGATCGGCCGCACCTGGAGGCCTGTTCACACATTGTGGAATTTTTCAGAATGAGAAATATACAATCGGAGGTATCAGACAAGGTGAACAGATTTTTGGATTGGAATATGCATTTTGCTTTGGGTCTCCCGGGATATCCTATTTCATCCCTGAAAATCTTTTAGGCTATAATTTATACAGGAATAATCAATTTCTGGAGTATATTGAATTTGATGGCAGCGATACTACGATCTATTGGGATATGAATATCCCATGGCCCGATTTCTTCACTTATACAGTAAGTGCTCTATATGATTTGACTCCGGCGGGTTTGCCGGGTGATACAGCGGAATCAGAATTAAGCAATGAGAAAGAATTTTATGTGGGCATAGATTTTATTCTTCCTTTTGTTGAAGACTGGAATACCGGCTCATTCGATCCAAATTTGTGGACAGCTGAAGAAAAGTGGATTATCGATGGACAGTACGGCAATCCTTCACCCACCGCCATGTTTAACGGGTCAAAGCCGGATTCAGCATATTCATTCAGATTGGCATCACATGCCATTAACTGCCGCGACCACCCCGGAACATTTGATCCGTATGTTGACGGAGACTTCTACCTGGAATTTGATATTAAACTCAACGACCTTGATACGAACGGATCGGATAAACTTAAAGTTGAGATAACCGACAGCTTAGAATGGCAAACCATCCTTGAATTTGCAGATAGCAATGCTAATTTCTCATGGGAATCTCATAAAATCAATATTACTGAGTTTGCAAAAGGGAATCAAATTAAGATCTCGTTCCTCGCTGAAGGAGAAGGTGGAGGTGGAAATCCTGCTAATTTCAATTTTTGGTACATTGATAATATTCAAGTATACCGTGAATGCCATCCTGCCAGGGATCTGCATTGGGTAATCTTTGAACAGGAAATGGCATGGAGTCCACCCCTGCCCCATACAATAAGCAAAAATGCCGGAAGAAAAGAATTCCATGGCTATAATGTCTACTATGAATATACATTACTGGATTTCACAACAGATACGTTCTATCTGTTGGATCAGCACTATGGAAGCGGCCCATACACTGTTTGGGCTCTCTACGAAGATTGTGAAGGCGGTTCAAACCCAATTTACGGGTCAATCGGTATTCAAGAGAAGCAGTCAGGAACTGAAGTTGCAGTTTATCCTAACCCGGCAAATGATCGCATAAGCATTAAAGCAAGCAGTAATATCTCTTCTTTGAAGATTATTGACATAAACGGCAGGACATTGATTTCGCAGATACCGGAGGTGAAGCAATCTCAAATAATCAGCTCAGGCCTTCCTAATGGGGTCTATTTTATCGAACTTATTATTAAGAATGAAATGGTAAGAAAAAAGATTATTATTCACCACTAAATTATCAATAGAACTCTCCGCAAAGGCAAAATCCCAAACAGGAAATTCATAATCTCTCCCTCTTTCATATCAGCTACATAGATCTCAGAGATACCTAAATTACAGTCTAAACGATATGACTATCAGCATTTTAAAAGGAATCAGGAACTAATCTGCAAACATCTCCTTAATATCAGACAAATTATTTTTCTTTCCTTCAATGGCATTCAGATAAAGCTCATATGCATCCATAGCCTTCAGGCTTTGTCCGCCTGACTGATAAACTTCGGATAGTCGTAGCAGGCTATAGGCAAATTGCGGATCGATCTCCAGGGCAAATTGAAGTTCATTCAATGCCAGCAGGGTATCCCCCTGTTTCAGATATAGGTTGGAAAGATTATGATGCGGTTGTGGAAACCAATTTCCTGCATCAATGGATTTTTGATAGTAATATATCGCCTTCTCATCGTTTTGATTATCGGCATAATACATGCCCAGATTATTATAAATACGGATGGAAGAATCGGTATATTTCAATTCATTCAGGTAAAATTTCTCAATATCTGCCCATTCAGTATTGCGCATGTAGGTCCTCAGTCCATAAAGGATCATCAACAATGCAAAGAATGTCAAAAATATCGTTTTGCCAACACCCTGTTTTAATTTCCCATACAAAGAAGCCAATAAAATCGCTATTCCCGCCAGGGGAATATACAACCAGTGCTCAAGAAACATGGCATTAAGGGGAACAGTGCCTGTATATGGGGCCAGACCGATAAAAAACCAGGCTAGGGCAAGAAATAATTCGGGCATCCTCCTGACATATACAAAAGATGCTATCAGACTTGATATTAAAAACAGGCCAAAAGCCGCACGCCAGGTCCATAATGATGCGTAGGCAAGATAAGGTTTCTCATAATTCAGGTCAAGTGGGAAGAATATCATTTTCACATAGTCCCATAAGACGCTGATAAAAGTATAAATACGAATATAAAGATGCTCCGTATAAATATTGATTTGATCAGCAAGGCCGATGCCATCGCTAAAGTTGAATACCCTGAATTTAAAATAAAGATAGAACACTGCAATTACGATGAAGATGTCAACAGGTATCAGCAGGCGTGCCGACCATTTCACCTGACCCGTTTTGATCAAGTAAAACAATAAAAGGAATGAAAGGGGCATAAAAACCACCTGGTTTTCCTTTGTAGCCAGAGCTAAAATAAAAAGTACGACTGAAGCACTCAACACCCATATGGATGGCCTTTTCAGGATGTAGACCAAAAACAGGTGCATCCCCGACAAGGTAAAAAAGAAGCCAAGTGGATCGGCCAGGCCGGATATGTAACTGATTGCTTCTGTCTGGATGGGATGCAATAGCCAGAAAACTGCAGCGATCATGGCCCCTGTTCTGCTAAATCCAATCCTTAAAATTAAGAGGAACAACAGAAAGGCATTCAGAATATGCAGCAGTATGGATACAAGGTGATAGGGCATCGGATCCAGGCCAAAATAATTGTAGAGCAATGCATATCCCATTTGCTGGTTGGGTCTGTAGAAATTTCCCTTGATGGCTGCGCCCTCAGTTACACTGCTACTATAGATATCCGGGATATTCTTAAGGTTGCGGATCATGACATTCTTTTCGATAAAATGCTCATCATCAAAAAGAAATGGACCATTCAGTACATTGAAATAAGCCAATGACCCCAAAATAAATAAGATCAGCAATACCCTTAGCTTGCTCTTGAATAGCCTGTTAATCCTTTCTTTCACCATCCTAAATTCTGTAAAATATTCCGGATTTTCAAACGTAGCTTGTATTTTTTGCCAATTATTGGATTTCTTTCCTAATTTTGGACATATAAAAGCTTTTAAACATGGACCTTTCAGTAGTAAGTGCCGTATCGCCCGTCGACGGCCGGTATCACAAGCAAACCGAATCGCTGGCTTATTATTTCTCAGAGGCAGCATTTGTAAATTACCGGGTATTTGTTGAGATCGAATATTTTATCGCTCTCTGCGAAATCCCCTTGCCAGGACTAAGGGCATTTGATAAAGAGAGGTTTGATGAACTGCGAGCCATCAGCCGCAATTTTACGTTCAAAGATGCCAATGAGGTCAAGGAGATTGAAAAGATCACCAATCATGATGTGAAAGCCGTTGAATATTACATCAAAAAGAAATTCGACAAACTGGGATTAAAAGAATTCAAAGAGTATGTGCATTTTGGGCTCACCTCCCAGGACATAAACAATACTTCTGTCCCCTATGCTACAAAACTCGCCTTTGAAGACGTTTTGCTTCCTCAATTGAAAGAAGCACACAAAAAGATCCTCACTAGAGCTAAGGAATGGAAAAAGATCCCTATGCTTGCCCGTACACATGGACAGCCCGCCTCTCCTACCCGATTGGGGAAAGAGATCGCTGTATTTGCTGAACGCATGAAAGCGCAAATGAGCCTGATCAGTACCATTCCATTCTCGGCAAAATTTGGTGGCGCAACAGGAAATTTCAATGCACACCATGTTGCTTTCCCGGAAATAGATTGGGTAGCATTCGGCAATGATTTTGTAGACAATAAGCTGGGACTGAAAAGACTCCAAACAACAACCCAGATAGAACATTACGATAACCTGGCTGCCCTTTTTGATAATCTGAAAAGGATCAATACCATCCTTATCGATCTGAACAGGGATATGTGGACCTACATCTCCATGGATTATTTCAAGCAAAAGATCAAAGAGGGTGAAATTGGCTCATCGGCTATGCCACATAAGGTCAATCCCATTGATTTTGAAAACTCAGAAGGAAACCTGGGTATGGCCAATGCCATATTTGAACATCTGTCGAAAGACCTTCCTGTTTCAAGGTTGCAACGCGACCTGACTGATTCAACGGTATCAAGAAATATAGGTGTTCCAATAGCCCATACTTTGATCGCCCTAAAATCACTTGTCAAGGGATTGAATAAACTGGAAGTGAATAAAAGTAAGATCCATGACGACCTGGAAGACAATTGGGCTGTAGTGGCTGAAGCCATTCAAACTGTTCTAAGAAGAGAAGGCTTCAAAAATCCATACGAACTATTGAAAGATCTTACCAGAACCAATGAAAAGATCGACAAAGCAGCCATACAGGGATTTATTGAAAGGCTAAAGGTTTCTGATAAAATTAAAGATGAGTTAAAACAGATCACTCCTCACAATTATCTGGGGATAGATATGTTATAAATGAGGTGCCGGGTACCGGATACCGGGTGCAGGGGTGATGTCAGATTGGAGATGAAAACAGGATAATACAGAATTATGAAGAGATACGGGAGAGTATTAAGTTATATTAAGCCATATTGGATCTATGCTGCGTTGAATATCTTTTTCAACATTTTTACCATTGTATTTTCATTGTTCACTTTTGCCCTGTTGGCGCCCTTCTTAAGCCTTCTATTTGGAAAAACAGAACTGGTAGTTGATAAGCCCGAGCTTTCCCTCAGTTCTGATTCGCTCATCGATTACATGAATTATACATTGAGTGATATCATACAAACTCAGGGGCCTAAGCAAGCATTGCTCACAATCTGCCTTGTTCTTCTCGGAACTTTTTTTCTAAGAAACCTGGGAAGGTTTATGTCGCTATTTTTTATGGCCAAGGTCAGGGTAATGGCTGTTAAGGATATCAGGAATGAAGTATTTAAAAAGATCCTTGTTCTCCCCCTTTCATTTTATCATACCCGGAAAAAGGGAGATATCCTGGCAAGGGTAACCACTGATGTCCAGGAGGTTGAATACTCCATCATGAATTATCTTGACATGATCATCCGGGATCCGATCACCATCATCGCATATTTTATTTTTCTACTCAGCATGAGCCCTAGCCTCACATTATTTGTGATGATCGTACTTCCTGTTACCGGTTACCTGATTGGAAGGATCGGGCGCACTTTACGCCGGCAATCGAAGATTGGACAGTCAAGACTGGCAGGATTGCTATCCACCATTGAAGAATCCATTGGCGGCCTCAGGATCATCAAGGCTTTCAATGCCATTAATTTCATGGACAGGAAATTCATTGATCAGAATAAAGACTATGCGAAGATCACACTCAGCATTTATCGCCGGCGCGACCTTTCATCCCCTATGAGTGAATTTCTATCATCCTGCGTGATCATTCTGGTGCTCTGGTTTGGTGGTGGGCTTGTAATTGGCGAAAATTCTCCCATTAGCGGTGAGATCTTCATCACGTATATGCTTGTGTTCTCACAGATCATTCCTCCTGCCAAGACATTTGCAACCGGTTATTACAGCATGCAAAAAGGACTTGCTTCTGCAGACAGGATCTTTGAAATCCTTGATGCTGAAGAAGTAATTGAAGAAAAAATAAATGCTATCGAAATCAAAGAATTCACCTCCGGCATCGAATACAATAACGTAACTTTCAGGTATGAGGATGAGAATGTTTTAAAAAACATTAAACTCAAGATCGAGAAAGGAAAGATCATCGCACTTGTAGGGCAGTCCGGGGGCGGAAAATCGACCATGGTAGACCTTTTGCCTCGTTTCTACGATACTGTTGAAGGTGATATCCTTATTGACGGGGTCAACCTGAAGGACTATAAGATAGATGATGTCCGCGGACTGATGGGCATCGTTACACAGGAATCCATACTGTTCAATGATACTGTATTCAACAACATTGCTTTTGGAATGCCCAATGTTAGCGAAGCCGATGTGATTGAGGCGGCCAAAGTTGCCAACGCCCATGAGTTTATAAGTAAGATGCCTGAAGCATACCAGACAAATATCGGGGATCGGGGTACAAAGCTATCCGGTGGACAACGCCAACGCCTGAGCATTGCCAGGGCGGTGCTGCGAAATCCTCCCATCCTTATCATGGATGAAGCCACTTCTGCATTGGATACCGAATCCGAGAGGCTGGTTCAGGATGCTCTTGCCAAAGTAATGAGCCATAGAACTTCCATTGTGATCGCACACAGGTTATCGACCATTAAATTTGCCGACGAGATCATTGTGTTGAACAAAGGGGAGATCGTGGAAAGAGGGACCCATGATGCCTTGATAAAGTTGGATGGTGTATACAGAAAACTGCATGAGCTTCAATCATTTGCTTAAGGAGCAGCCTCTTTATATATTTCCTTTAATACATTTTTCGAATATTTGCTCAAGGTCTCTTTTGAGTTATCGATCAGTATCTGTAAAGCCGAAATAAGTTCTCCGGTAATTTCGGGGTAAATTTTTGTAAAACGCTGAATCACCCTTGTTGCATAGGCCCTTGTACCCACTTCTTCGCCAAAATCATTCATCCTCAAAAAGCATGCATCTATGATGATCCCATGCAATTCTTCATAATCTGTCAGATCATAAAAAGTAAGGATCTTCATTGTACATCGTTTCACGCTGCTATGTGTCATGCCGGCAAGTTGATGCACCAGGTCGGGAAAGTAAGGCTTCAGTATTTCCGGATGGAACTCAGCCACCAACTGTACTACCCGTGCAGAGCGTAAAGCCAGTTTGCCTTCTTGTGCCATACACATCTTATAAGCATCATCAAATAATTCCGGTCTTTGGGAAATAATATCCACCGCCATATCAGCCGCCGCACGGGAACTGTTAAATAAGATCTCTTCGAGATTAAGCTGTTCCATGATTGAGGTGTAAATATAAATAATAATTGGGGATGATATTCAGTGTTTCAGTGTTTCAGTGTTTCAGTGTTTCAGTGTTGCAGTGTTGCATGGCTAAATGATTACATACTTGTTTTCGACTAAACGAATCAACAAATCAACGAATAAACAATGTTTCAGTGTTCCAGTGTTTCAGTGTTTCAGTGTT
>CAZASJ010000004.1:0-16260 GCA_964487735.1 uncultured Bacteroidales bacterium
TAAGGGCTTGTACTTCATTCGAGGGGGATTTCTCCCCCGAGAACTCGGGGTCGGAATGATACGACCATTTAATATAGGAGAAGGGCGCGGCGCACAATAAACATCAATCATCGGAGCGCCGCGCCCTTCCATTGTTTGACAAGATATCATGTCATTTCGAATGAACGAAGTGAGTGAGAAATCCCCTCCTATTATATTCAATGATTAGATTTAACCGGACACTAATATTTACGATTTACGAATTACGAATTTCAATTATTTGTTCAGCATCATCTTTCTAAGCTGGGTTTCGCCGCCGGATAATAGCTGATAGAAGTATATCCCATTGCTAGCAGCCGAAGCATTCCAGCTAACTTCATGAGATCCAATGTCAAAGTCGGCATCGGCAAGACGTGCGACCTCTCTTCCAAGATAGTCATAGACCGTAATCACCAGATGCGTCTTTTCCTTCACCTCAAAAGGGATATTGGTATAGCCATTGAAAGGATTGGGATAGTTCAAACCCAATTCAACTTTGCTGCCGGAAGCATTCCCCGGCTCCTCAACTGAAATATTAAAACTGGGGCAAATATTATCAATCGTGAATTCTTGCCCTCCAATTACCAGCTCCGTAATAATCTCATTTGAAATGATGGTGGCCTGCTCGTATGCTCCCATATTGACAATGTTCATTGAGAAACCGGCCGGTAAAACAGCATTCGGCAAATCACCCACAAAGAGTGGGTGTCCGTTCACTCCAAGGTTTTCACTTCCACCAAAATCACTAAAGTCAAATGTAATTTGAGTTGAAGCAGGATAAACGTCTGACAAATCAACTTTCAGATTAACATTGCTGGTCCACATGGCATTCCCTGTTCCATAAGTTGGATCTCCATCAATTACCCAGCAAGTGCCAAAAGTGCCACCGGATGTCCATTCAAAATACTCCACACTTAGCGGAATTCCACCTTCTGTATAGAATACTTCACCAATGGTATTCTGGCCATCACCATATTCGGCCCCTACAGCAAGGTATTCAAAGTCGATGCAATCAGAAGGATCAAGAATATAGCCCACACAAACATTATCAATACTGAATTCCTGGCCACCTACGAGAAATTTCGTGATCACAGCCTCGCTGGCGATCACAAAATGCATATAATCGCCCATATCAGTGATGCCCATTGAGAATCCTGGTGGAAGTAAAAGCTCGTCCAGTTCTCCAACAAATATTGGCATATTGTTTATTGAGAAGTTCTCATTCCCTCCGCCGTCATTATAGTCGAAGGAGATCCAATTCGTAACATAAGTGAGATCACTAAGATCAAATTGCAGGTTGATGTTGCTTGTCCACATGGCATTGCCTGTTCCATAAACAGGATTGCCATCAAGTACATGTGCATTCCCGAAGGTTCCTCCACCGCCTGTCCAGTTAAAATACTCAACGCTTACGGGAATGTCATTTTCTGTAAAAATCACATCACCAATAGCATTAATACCGTTCCCGTAATTAGTACCGATACCCAATAAATCAAAATCTACACAGTCATTGGAATCTACTGCGATAAACGGACAAATATTATCAATTGCGAATTCCTGACCACCTATAAGCAGGGTTAAAATAGCGCCAGATAAAGTGGCACGCTGATAGGACCCCATATCAATGATAGACATTGAAATACCGGGAGGCATGGGAGCCATGTTAAGTTCACCTGCAAAAATAGGTTCTCCGTTGACTGAAATGTTTTCATTCCCGCCTGAGTCGGTAAAATCAAATGTCACTCTATTTGGAGAAAAGCCAATATTGGTGAAATCAAATCCCAGGTTTATATTGTTGGTCCACATCGCCTGGCCAGTGCCAAAACTGGCAGTGCCATCAATGACGTTGCAGGTCCCGAAGGTACCACCACCGCCTGTCCATTCGAAATATTCAACCGTAACGGGGATATCATTTTCCGTAAAGATCACTTCGCCGACAGCATTTATTCCGTTGCCAAATCCACTCCCGGGAGCCAACAGTTCAAAATCAACGCAATCCGTGGGATCTTCCATCAATATAGCACAAATATTATCCAGGCTGAATTCCTGTCCTCCAACAACCAATGATAAAATTTCACCTGATAAGATCGCATGCCAATAGGTTCCCATATTGACCATTGAAATGGCCACACCCGGAGGCATCGGAGCCCCGATGAGTTCGCCTGCATATATGGTGGACCCATTTACAGAAATGTTCTCGTTTCCGCCGGAATCGGTAAAATCAAACATAACACGGTTAGGTGTATACCCCAATCCTGTAAAATCAAAACCAAGGTTTACATTATTCGTCCACATGGCTTTGCCTGTTCCAAAGCTTCCTGTTCCATCAATTACCTGGCAAGTACCGAAGGTTCCTCCTCCACCGGTCCATTCAAAATATTCAACTGTAACAGGAATGCCATTTTCTGTAAAAATCACATCCCCCTGAGTGTTATAGCCATTGCCAAACTCCTCACCTATGGTTAAGGATTCAAAGTCGACACAGTTCTGTCCCATTCCTATGAAGGGTATTAATAATAACAGTATTATTAAGTGCATGATCTTTTTCATAAGCTTCATTTTTAAAGGGTTGATTGTGGTTTGGTTTAATTTTCTAAGATACAAACAATCACAATTATTCCCAAATCGGATTAGTTTTTGCGAGTTTTGTTAATCTATAATGTCCCTTCAACGGAATGTTTATTTTGCCGCAATACATATTACCATAACTTATATACGAACATTAGAATAATAATAATATCAATCATCCTTATACTATTGGAAATCAATCTAAAACCTCAGGTTGGGATCAAGAGTAACGATCCTCCCCCCTCTACTGCACTCGACATTTACAATACTGATCAGGGCATACTGGTTTCAAGGATCAGCCTTAAATTGATCGTAAAATTGTAAATGCTTAAGGTTAATTGTTTTTTTTAACTGAAAATTTTTTGATATTCAGAATAATATTTATCTTTGCACCCCCAAAATGTGGTGGATTTATTAAAAAAAGAATAATTTAAAAGAATATGGCTAATCATAAATCAGCTTTAAAGAGGATCAGGCAATCGGCAGTAAGAAGGGATCATAATCGTTATTACAGTAAGACCATGAGAAATGCCATCAGGAAGTTCAGGGCAATGGAAGATAAGAAAGATGCAGAAGAAAAGCTGCCTTCAATTGTTTCCCTTATCGATAAGCTTGTTAAAAAGTCAATTATTCACAAGAATAAAGCCTCTAATCTTAAGTCGAAATTAACAAGACATGTCAATTCAATGTAATTGATTAAATATATTTTCTTTAAAAGTCTCATCTGATTCAGGTGGGACTTTTTTCGTTTTTTGGTATTAATAGTCAGGAGGACCTATGACTGACTACAACAAAAACACACCAATCCGTTTGTGGGCTGAAGACGACAGACCCCGGGAAAAGCTACAATTAAAGGGAAAACGCGCGCTCAGCAATGCTGAATTGATCGCTATATTGCTGGGGACCGGCACCAAAGACCTGACGGCCGTTGACATCTCAAAAAATATTTTGAGGAATAATGGAGGAAAGCTGAAAGAAATTTCACGCCTCTCCGTTGCCGACCTTATGAAAAACAAGGGCATTGGGAGAGCAAAAGCAGTAAGCCTGATTGCGGCCCTGGAACTGGCCAACAGATCTGGAACTGAAGAAGGGCTTGCCAGGAAAAAGGTTTCCTGCAGCAGGGATGTATACCTGTTTTTTAAACCACTCTTGCAGGATTCAAGCTACGAAGAATTCTGGATACTCCTATTAAACAGGGGCAATAAGATATTAAACAGTATTTGTATCAGCCAGGGAGGATTATCCGGAACTGTTGCCGACCCGAAAAAGATCTTCAAATATGCGCTGGAACAATATGCAGCTTCAGTCGTTCTTTGCCACAACCATCCATCAGGAAATATCAAACCCAGTGAATCAGACATCAGGCTAACCCAAAAATTAAAAAAAGCAGGCTCCTTTCTCGATCTACCTGTAATCGACCATATTATCGTAGGTGTCGACAGCTATTTTAGTTTTGCGGATGAGGGGGTGTTGTAGAGAATACAGGAATACCAGTGTTCCAGAATACCAGAATACCAGAGTTCCTGTGGACCGGAAAATGAAATTTATAACAAATTTGAGCTATGGGGAGTATCAAAACACACAAAGACTTAATTGTATATAAAATGGCATTCAAAAATGCAATTGAGATTCATCAGGTAACTAAATTATTTCCAAAAGAAGAAAGGTATTCACTAACCGATCAGATTCGCAGGTCGTCAAGATCAGTTTGTACCAATATTGCAGAAGCATATCGGAAACGCATATATCCTAAATCATTTATCTCCAAACTTACTGACTGTGTAGCTGAAGCATCAGAAACCATTACCTGGCTCGATTTTGCATACGAATTCAAATATCTTAGGGAAAAACAATTTCAATCGATTCTTGTGCAATACGACATTATTGGTAAACTAATAATTATGTCCAGACAAGCTGAGAAATGGAATATATAAAATATTACTGCAGTATAAAGTCGGGTACTCCGGCACACAGGTATTCTGGTATTCTTAATATTCAAAAATTTAGAAGAGCGTACCCGAAAATTTGCGATAAGTATAATGTCTTTATCAATTTCACTAAGCAGTACACCAGAAAACCTCCTAATTAAAAATCTATTGACAAAGTCGGGGACAAGTACAGGAGCAAATTACTTTGATGCAAACCGAGCCCGGAGTAAACGTGATTTCTCAAACAAAATCAAAATTTGTGAAAGTGAAGCAAATGAAACAGTGTATTGGCTGAAATTATTAGTAGATCTAAGAGATACGAAGGATATCAGGACGGCCCGGATACTTAATGAAGCCAAGGAATTATTAGCACTATTTACTTCCATTGGCAAATCAACCAAATTGTAATCCCCCCACTCCACACCTTAGGCACTTTAGATTACTTTAGACACTTTAGACACTCCCGGCAGTCCAAACCAAAAAAAACAGCAAAAAAAACTATCTTTGAATTCTAAACAATATCCCATGCAAACCATCCTCACCATCATAGGCGCCCGCCCACAGATCATCAAATCCGCTGCTTTATCGAGAGCAATCAGGACAGATTTTTCCGACAAGATAAAAGAAGTTATTCTGCATACCGGGCAACATTACGATGAGAATATGTCGCAGGTGTTTTTTGATGAGATGGGCATTCCACCGGCTAATTACAACCTCAAGGTTGGACCGGGAAAGCATGGAAAGCAGACGGCAGCCATGATACAGGGGATAGAAGAGGTGATTGAAAAAGAAAAGCCAGACTGGCTGGTGCTCTATGGCGACACAAACTCCACGTTAGCAGGAGCCATTGCAGCTGTAAAGATGGGTGTTCCGGTAGCACATATTGAGGCAGGATTGCGTTCTTTTAATAAATCCATGCCGGAGGAGATCAACCGTATTAGCTGCGATCATTGTTCAACCCTGCTTTTCAGCCCGACAAGCAGTGGTGTAAACAACCTGAAAAGAGAAGGATTTCCAATAAATGCCGATGCGCCCTACAACATTGATCATCCCGGGGTTTTTCATTGTGGAGATGTGATGTACGACAATGCCCTGTTTTTTGCCGAACTTGCCGAAGAGAAATCTGCACTGCTGGAGAAGCTGGGAATTATGGATAAAGATTTTATCCTTGCCACCATCCATCGTAATAATAATACTGATATTCCCGAACGCTTGCAGGCGATCTTTTCTGCCATCCTTGAAATTGTGAAAAAACACGATGAAACCATTGTAATTCCCCTTCACCCACGCACGCTGAAGATGCTCGACAGGCAACTTCCGGAAGAAATGATGATGGCCATTAAAAATGACAGGAGGATTATGATCATTGAGCCTGTATCCTTCCTGGAAATGACGCTGCTAGAGAAAAAGGCATCCCTTATTATGACCGATTCGGGTGGAGTACAAAAAGAATCCTATTTCCATCATAAGCCCTGCATCATCCTCCGTCCCGAGACCGAATGGGTAGAGATTGTTGAGAACGGAAGCGCCGTCATCGCCGATGCCAATTATGAAAAGATACTATCCGCTCATCGTCACTTTAGAGAAGATCAAGACCTCTCCTTTCCCCCACTCTATGGCGATGGCAGAGCGGCCTGGTTTATCCTCAACAAACTTTCATGATAGATTTTTTAGTACTTGGAGTACTTGGAGTAATTTAAGCCAGAAAGCACTTTGTTCACTGTAGCTTTTCATCCTTCGCCAGCGCCTCCGCTGAGTAGCTTCAGCGCTCGCGGAAGGCTTCGGATGATGAAAAGCGAAGGTGAAGTGACCAGGAACCAGAAACCAGGAACCAGGAACCAGTAGCCGTTTACCATCATCTTTTCATCCAATAAATTTGTGAATTAGAGAAATATCCGTACTTTTGCACTCCGTTTTTCGAGAAACGGCATAAATAAATTCGATAAATTAAAATCAAAAACATGAACCAGTACGAAACCGTTTTCATTATGACTCCCGTTTTGTCTGAAGATCAGATGAAGGAAGCGGTTGATAAGTTTCGGAAACATTTACAGTCGATTAAGGCTGACATCGTTTTCGACGAGAGCTGGGGTTTGAGGAAACTCGCTTATCCCATCCAGAAAAAATCAACCGGATTCTATCACCTCTTCGAGTACAAAATGGATGGACAAAAACTTCAGGAATTTGAATTGATGTATAAGAGGGATGAGCGTATTCTCCGTTTCCTTACAGTGAAACTTGACAAACACGCCATTGCTTACAACGAGAAGAAAAGAAAAAGAGCTGCTGAAGCAAAAGTTGCTGAATCAGATTCCTAATCATTATTAATCTCAAAACTCAGAACAATGGCACAGAACAATAGTGATATTAAGTATCTGACTCCGATAGCAGTCGATACCAAGAAGAAAAAGTATTGCCGTTTTAAGAAAAGCGGTATCAAATACATCGATTATAAGGATGCAGACTTCCTTTTGAAATTTGTAAATGAACAAGGTAAGATTCTTCCAAGAAGAATTACAGGGACTTCAACCAAATACCAGAAGAAAGTGGCCCAGGCTGTGAAGCGTGCACGCCACCTCGCCCTGATGCCTTATGTTGCTGACCTGTTAAAATAAAGGAGGAAAAGAAAATGGAAGTTATTCTAAAACAAGACATCCCTAAGCTGGGGTATAAAAATGACCTCATCACCGTTAAAGACGGTTATGGAAGGAATTATCTGATCCCCAAAGGACTTGCTATCATGGCAAGTGAAACTGCAAAAAAAGTACTGGCCGAAGATAAAAGGCAAAAAGCCCATAAAGAAGAGAAAATCCTGAAAGAAGCTGAAGATCTGGGCAAAGCCCTTGGTGCAATCAGTGTAAAGATCGCTGCCAAAGCAGGCACATCAGGAAAGATCTTTGGTTCAGTTAACGATATTCAGATTGCAAATGCAATCAAAGAGCAGCATAATTTTGACGTTGATCGCAAAGACATCCTGTTGGATGGAGATTCAATTAAAGAACTTGGTGAATATACAGCCAAGATCAGACTCCACAAGGACGTTACTGTTGAAATCAAATTCGAAGTTTTCGGCGAAGAATAAGCGATTTTAATCATTCAAAAAAGTCATTTCACCAAAAGGAGAAATGACTTTTTTTTATCCCCTTTTTTATCCCTGGCCAAAGGTGATAAAATAGTTAGCCAGGAAATTCCATAATGTAACGACACAGATGGCGAAGAATTTAGCCAGGTAGAAGTTAATCTTGAATTTACGGACGATCAGCCAAAGAATAAGATTATTTAGGCCCAAACCTATCAGAGAGATTATCAGGAATTGTGTATACTCGGTTCCTATTTCAGGATTGTCACTTTCAAAAGTCCATACCCTGTTTAAAATATAATTGGTACTGGCTGCAATTGTAAACCCAATTGAATTGGCAAGGTACTTCTGAACTTTAAAGATTTCCTTAAAAAGATAGGTGAAGGCATAATCCACAATCAGGCCTGACATGCCTACGGCAGCAAACTTGATAAACTTTAAAATGAAGGATGTGCTCAGGAAATCAGCCATAAGAGAACAATAATGCGTAAAGATATAAAAACGACCTTAGCATTCTATAGTTGAACCAGTAAAACCAGTTTTTCACCATCGCGCATAATGTCGACGGTGATGATCTGGCCGGCTTCCAGTTTTTTCAGTCGGGCCATATAGTCATAGATATTTGCAACAGCCATCCCGTCCAGGGCAGTGATCACATCTCCCTTTTGCATGCCGGCACCTTCCGCCGGGCCTCCGCTTCTTACCCCTCCAACACCAAGTCCATCATTTTCACTGCTTGTGAAATCAGGCACAATGCCCAGGGTAACTTTGAAGTTCATTCTGGTTGATCGGCTTTTTGCTCCCGCTTCCTGATACGTAAGGGCTGCATCCCTGCCTGCCACATCAAGGATCAGGTCATAGGATAAGTCTGAGACTTCTTTCTGGCCTTCAAAGTTGATGAATTTAACATCATCCTGAGGTGTGTGATAATCCTGATGTGCCCCGGTGGAGATAAAAAGCACAGGAATATCTTCTGCATAAAAGGCTGCATGATCCGATGGGCCAAAACCCTCTTTTGAAAAAGAGCCTTTCATTTCATATTCAGCAAGATATTTATTTAGTAAATCTTCTGTCTCCATGGAAGTTCCTGTACCCCCAAAGGCAATGGATTTTTCCTCACTCAGTCTGCCGATCATATCAAAATTGAACATTGCCACCACCTTTTCCATATCAATAATTGGATGCTCTACAAAATATTTTGAGCCAATAAGTCCCATTTCTTCTGCCCCAAATGCAACTACTACCACAGTCCTTTTAAATTGATCTCGTTCTGCAGATATCTTCTCGGCAATTTCGATGATGCCGGCTACACCGGAAGCATTATCATCGGCTCCATTGTGTATGGCTTCTATATCAGGCTCCCTGGATCCTGAACCCGGGCCACCCAATCCAAGGTGATCAAAATGTGCACCGATAACAATGATCTCATCTTTCAATACCGGGTCATTACCGTAAATCACTCCCACAACATTCATTGTCGTCACTTTCTGATGGATCACCTCTGCAGTACCATTGAGTTTGGCCTTTATTTCAAATGAATAGGGTGACATTTGTTCTACAATCTTAGTTTCCAATGATTTTATGCTTTTCCCAAGCAGGGAATCGATAAAATTCCGCTTCACATGAAAAACGGGAATGCCTGCATCAGAAGTCGTTTTATCATAGAACATACGCATGAGTGCATCCTCTTTTTCAAATTCAGGTCCGGATACAAAAAGCACGCCCCCTGCCCCATTATCCTTTGCAGTCAATACCTTTTCCCTTAAGCCAACATTGGATGAAAAAGGACTGTTATTATTTTGTTCACCGGGCTCTCCCCTTAGAACAACGATCCATTTCCCTTTAACATCTATCCCTGCATAATCATCCCAATTGATGCTATCGTTCTTTATCTGAAAACCATAACCTGCAAAAGCAACTTCAGCTTTCAGGCTTGTATTCCTTGAAAAAGAGAGTGGGATGAAATCTTCCCCTGCTGTAGCAACATATCCATCAAAAGAAAGTGCATTTTGATCACCTGCTTCAACGCTGGTAACAACATCAAAATACTGAAAACCATTTTCACCCAAAAGCTCAATACCGGCTTTTTTATATTCTGCTGCAATATACCCGGCTGCTAACACATCATATTCAGTCCCGGGCAGTCTTCCCATTAATTCATCGGAAGCAAGATATCCGACATGCTGTTCCAATTCACTTATGATGATATCTGGATTTTCCTGAGCAAAGATGGTACTTACAGTAAGAACACATATGGCAATGAGGCTGATCCGATTAATTATATATTTCATAATAAAAATTTCAAGGGTTAAGTTTCTTCCGCAAATAAAGACGGGATATATGCTCAAAATTACACAAAATCATTGAACCGCAGCTCACATAATTCTTCACTTAAAGACCAGAGGTTTTTTCGTGTGGTAGGATCAAAAGAATAAGGAGAAGCTCCAACTTCGCTGCTATTGCTGTAGTACTTGCCACTGCTTTTTGAAACGGAAGCATCAGATGCCAGAAAAACCGAGGTTCTGCAACCCTCTTCGATTGGGCTCCCGCTTATTCCAAAGCCTGCATACAAAAGCTTTGTACTGATCACACCCGGATGTAAACTATTGCTGGTAATTGTCGTATTCTTAAGTTTATCTGCCAGTTCATTGGAGAAAAGCACATTGGCCAGTTTTGATAAAGAATAGGCACTGTAATCAATATAGGAATTGATCTCTTGAAGCTCCGTAAAATCTATCCTGGGGCTATTTGTATGAGCCACCGAACTCACTGTTATGATTCGTCCCTGCCTGGATGCATGAAGTAAAGGAAGCAATTGCAGGCTAAGCGCAAAATGGGCCAGGTGATTTACTGCAAATGTGGTTTCGATGCCTTCATTCGAAAAAGTCTGTCCACGCATAAAAACTCCTGCATTATTAATAAGTACATCCAGGGTTTTATATTTGTCTTTGATGCGGCCGGCCAGTTTACTGATTTGCGATAGTGAGCTAAAGTCAGCATTCTCGTAAAAGATATCTGGATTATTTGTTTGCGCTTTGATGTCTTCAAGTGCTTCAGCACCCCTTGCTTTATTTCTTCCATGCAGAATGATCCTTGCACCAAGTCTAGCCAATTCTATGGCTGTATGTTTCCCAATTCCATCAGTGCTGCCGGTAATTAAAACTGTTTTCCCTTTCATGATGTAATAATATAATATGTAAACAAAAAGAAAGCTTGATTGTTCAAGCGAAAACAGCTGTTTGGAAGCCTTTTAAACCGCTAAAAAACACCGACAAAAAAGCGATAAAGATCAAGGTATTTTATCATTTTGGGAATCCCTTTCCGAATTAGGGACAATAAAGCCATTCCTCAAAAATGTTAAATAACTGAAAATATGAATCTTATGTTTTGGCATCCTTTTTGGATATAGTAAATTGCCTTATAAAGATTTGGTTTTGTTTATTTTGAGAGGAGCTGTCTTGACCGGACGGCTCTTTTCATTTTCTGCCGGTTGTGATGCCGGCTTTTTTATTGGAATGAATTCATGGGATAGCATGGATATTTTACCCCTCTGTCAGTCATTCGATTGACAGCTCCCCTGAAAATTCAGGGAAGAATAAAAAGAACCCTCATGGCTTGCCATGAGAAATTATTTGATTAAAAAAGGGGAATTTAGTCAACATGACTAAATTCCCCTTTTACTATAGCCTAAATCGCTATTAGCGAATGATCAGTTTTTCCGTGGTCATTGAGCTACCAGCTTTTACCGTACAAATATATGTACCTGCAGGCAAGTCACTGACTTCTATGCCAATATTTACACTTCCTGATTGTCCGGTTCTGTTTACTTCCCTGACCATCTGGCCGGTCATATTGGAAAGAACGATTTGCACATCATTTTGTGAATCAAGTGAGAATTTTACATTCAGCCTGTCTGATACAGGGTTTGGACTTAATTGAACAGCCATATTTTCAATGGTGTTGTTTTCTTCAAGTCCTACCGGAAGATCATACTTGCCATAAATGGTCCTGTTTTGCTGCCAGGCATGATCATCGCTCCACGCAAGTCCGGGGCTGACATCCACATTAAAGATATAATGGATGGCTCCATTGGAAATATCGCCGATAACCGGATAGTAACATTCATCAAAGATATGAACGATATCGTTGGTCAAATCAGTAAATTCGCCCCATGCCCCATTTGAATAAGACCTCAGCCACAGGTGTTTATAATTGTATGCTTCAACAATATACGTTTCTGTTGTAGAAGCATAGATTACATGAGGATTGCCAAATTCATCCATTCCAATTGCGGGAACAGTTGAAGGTCCTGTTTGCTGATAATACATAATATCTGTATTAAGGGTGACCTCACCATCTCCATCCACATCCTGCATCCAGCCAATATAGTTTACATCTTCTACCAATTCAGAAGCAGCATAACCATATTGTGGAGGGGCAAGTGAATTCACGTCATTGCCAAAAACTTCCATATCTTCATTCCAGTATCCGATCCCATCGTATAATGGCCAGAGGCTGTAGGTAGTACCCACTTCAAAATGGGCAACCCTGTTGATTCCAAATACAACATGTGCTTTACCATCAGCATCAAGGGCAATATTTGCGGCATTGCATACACAGAAGAAGGTATCGGTAATTGTAACATCCCAATCGAAATAAGGATAAGGATGTTCCCAGATAATGGTTTTCTCCCAGGTATCGCCATTGTCTTCTGATTTCATCATGAACATATCCGTCCATGCACTGCTATAAAGCATAGCAATGGTATTGCCTTCAGCTGCAAGCACATAGTCGTCGGCACCCAGTTCTAAATATGTATCATCACCCATACCATCCAGGATAACATTTTGTGGATCCCAGCTGGCACCACCATCATCAGAACGAGAATAAAGAACAGCCTGGGATTGCCCCATATATTCAACATAGCTATTCACAAACACATGAACCACCTCATTATTCTCTCCACTTGTGGTCATCCTTGGCCATGTAATATCGTTTTCAATACCGGCAGGGCCCATGTAATTTGTTTGTGTCCAGGCTCCGGCACCCTTGGTATCCCTTTTTGAGAATTCAAGTCCGGAAACACCATTATGAGCTACTGCGATCTCTCCGCCTGCACCCCATGCAGCGATGTTAGGCCAACCGCAGCGAACATTCTCTATACTTTCAGTAGGCCATGGACCCCAATCGGCTCCATCAAAATAATTGTAAGCTGTACCACGGTTTGCAAAAGCAGTTGCTGTCATACCACGTGTCCAGACTGCTGCCATAGTACCGTCATCCCAAACCTGAAAACGGTTGTTAATACTTGCATTCGATTGTAGATCATAGAAGGTTTCACCCAAAACAGTTTCCATGGGAGCGACCATGCCTTTATCACTGAAATCGTTTACCTCATAATTCATAAAGGGGTTTGTTGTGTGATCCGGTGTGATATAATCAACCTGTACCATTTTATGTAAAGCTGATTTTTCAAGCATCGGAATGTTCTGTGCACTGAGGGCAATGCCAAAGCAAAGCACAAGTGCAAAAAGAATAGACTTTTTCATATTTTATTGTTTTAATTGAACATTACTTTAATACTAGACTGGTTTCTGGTCATTGTTCATTTGTAAGCAGTATCCAGTTACAATATTTTAATTAATAATCATTCGTTTTGTAATTCTGTTTTCTCCGGCAATTACGGTATAGAAGTATGTTCCGGCATCAAGACCTGATGCATCCATAGTAATAAGATGCGTTCCAGGCCTACAATGGCCTTTATCCATTGTCAGAACTGTTTGTCCTACAATATTGCTTAACTCTACACTCAATTGAGAGGCATTTTCCAGTTCAACACTGATAGATGTTGTGTTGTTTACCGGGTTCGGGAAATTCTGTGAAACGATCAGCGGTGAATATTCGTTCATGTTCTCTTCAACTCCAACAGGAGGAAGCCCCAGGTCTGGTTTTGGAAGGATGGCAAACACTTCACGGTTATCACCATATGCATGATCTTCATCCAGTGCAAGTCCGGGATCAGTATCAGCATTGTACATATAATAAATATGATTTGCAGCTGAATTGCTTGCCAATTGAGGATAGATGCATTCATCAAAAATATGCACTATATCTTCTGTAAGATCGTAGAAGTCGAGCCATGTTTCATTCCCACTATAAAAGGCCCTTGCCCAGATGTGTTTATAATTATAGGTATCGTTAAAGTAGGTTTCAGTAGTGGCTGAAAAGAGGACAATAATATTGCCCCAATCGTCAACAATGATGGAAGGCATGGTACAGGGTCCCAAAGAGCGATAAGACATGAGCTCATCTGTCAGGGTAACCTCACCATCACCATCAACATCCTGCATCCAGCCGATATAGTTATAATCCTCTACCATTTCAGAATTGGCATATCCATATTGAGGAGGTGCCAGTGCATCAACATCACCTGAAAAAGCATCCATATCTTCATTCCAGTATCCTATACCATCGTACAATGGCCAATAAGTATAAGTGGTTCCTACCTCAAAGTGTGCAACCCTGCTGATACCAAAAGCAACATGTGCTTTACCGTCAGGGCCTAAGGCTATACTTGCTGATTGGTCGACACAAAAGAATGTATCTGTAATGGTTACATTCCAGTCGAAATATGGATAAGGATGCTCCCAGATAACGGTCTTTTCCCAGGTATCTCCATTATCGGTCGACTTCATCATGAACATATCATGCCATGCACTCATACAAAGAAAGGCGATATTATTATCTACAGGGTCAGCCCATACAACTTCATCAGCTGCAAGGTCAAGGTAATCATCCACGCCCATTCCATCGATGATTATATTTTCGATATCCCAGCTTGCACCCCCATCTGTGGAGCGTGAATAAACCTGTGCACTGGTCATGCCCATATATTCGTTTACACTATTCACCATCAGATGAATGCTCTCATTGTTTGTCCCGGCAGTGATATGCCTGGGCCATGAAAGTTCTCCGGGGCCATTGGTATAAGTGTAAACTGATTCTGACCAGTCTCCGGTACCTTTATTTTCACGTTTGTTAAGAAGCAGTGTACTTGCTCCAAAATCATGTGAAATTATCAGTTCGCCATTTATTCCCAGTGGACTGTATGAAGGCCATCCGGTTTTAATAGTCTCAACCCTCGTTGTTGGAGCCGGGGCCCAGGCTGATCCATCAAAAAAGTTATAACCTGTTCCTCTGTCCAAAAATGCTATAGCATCCATACCCATGGTCCATACAGCACCTATCTGGCCATCATCGTAGCGGTAAATCCTGTTTTGAAGGGCCTTATTTGTTTGCAGGTCATAATATGTATTCCCAATAACGCTTTCATCGGGGGCAAAAGCCAGAGGTCCCTCCTGTTCTTTAACAGGAGCTATTACTTCATAATCCCCGGCACGCTGATATTCAGCCTGTTTTGATTGCAGAAGTTTTGATTTATCGTAAGTAGGAATGCTTTGCGAATATGCCATACCGGCAAAGGCCACCACGACAAGAAGGCTAATAAGTCTCTTCATTTGATAAAAGTGTATTAATTAGACAATAATATTTAGATTAATTACAATTAAGGAAGAATAAAGATACTAAAAAAAAAGTCAGACGGGCAAATAAGATATGGGTATTAACTTGCAATTAACATATATGGGTAAACAAAAAGGCTTTTCCGTCAACGACGAAAAAACCTTCAGCCTAAAAATATTCAACAAATTATTCTATTCATTGAGTTTGTCACCCTGTCAATTCCGTTGATCACAGTATAGAAGTACACACCAGCATCAAGTTCTGCTACATCCAGTTTTACATAGTGTGTTCCTGCTGGCAGGTATCCTTTATTGACAAAAAAAAGCCCCACTGTAAAGCGGGGCTTTCATATAATGATGTTAGAAAATTCTTATTCAACAATCATTTTCCTTGTCACCTGGCTGGTACCTGCAGTTACGGTATAGAAATAAATACCTGACTGTAAGTTAGTAGCGTCAATAGTGAAGGTATGATTTTGAGCAGCAACTTGTCCTTTGTTGAGCTCGATAACTTTCTGACCGGTCATGTTTGTAACAACAAGTGAAAGGTTAGCAGGAGTTTCGAGGTTTACATTAACAGTTGTTGTTCCTGTAAATGGGTTAGGGAAGTTCTGTGAAACTTTTGAATCATCAATTGCAGCAACTTCGTTAACACCAATACCTGTCCATGAAGGAGTCAGCTCAACTTTAGGAAGCATTCCATAAGTCCAGCGGTTTTCCTGGTAGGCATGTTCATCATCCAGTGCAATACCGGGAGTTACGTCAGCCTGGTAGATATAATGGATGTTTTCATCAGTATTGGTTGTAAGTATAGGATACACAGATTCGTCGAAAATGTGAACGATATCTGATGTAAGGTCGATGAAATCACCCCAGCCTTCTGCGCCTGTAGCGTTGTCATAACCCCTTGCCCAGATGTGTTTGTAGTTAAATTCATCGTTGAAATAGGTTTCGGTTGTTGATGAGAAAAGTACATATTTGTAACCGAATTCATCAACAGTGATTGTTGGCATTGTTGAAGGTCCAATCTGACGATAGTTCATAAGTGGATCTATGAGCGTAAGCTCACCGTCGCCGTCAACATCCTGCATGTATGGCCAGCGGCGTCACACCCAGGATAAACGCAAAGGAAGTCATCAAAATCGGG
>CAZASJ010000004.1:16271-20848 GCA_964487735.1 uncultured Bacteroidales bacterium
CAAGAGCAGAGATATCGTTTGAGAAAGCAGGCATCATGTCGTTCCAGTATCCAACACCATCAACATATGGGAAGTAGTTATAGGTTGTAGTCAGGTCAAGGTTCATAACCCTGTTGATACCGAATACAACGTGTGCATGTCCTTCATAATCGAGGGTCATGTGTGCTGAGTTATCAACACAGAAGAAAGTATCAGTAATCGTAGTCGTAAAGTCGAAGAAAGGATAAGGATGTTCCCAAACCATAACCTTGTCCCAGGTATCACCATTGTCGTCTGACCTCAGATAGAAAACATCGTGCCATGCACTTCCGATGAGGATACAAACAGTATTGCCTCTGGCAACCATTGCGTATTCATCAGCTGCGACTTCTACATAATCATCAACACCTGTACCTTCCATAATCACATTATGGGGATCCCATGTTGCACCACCGTCTGTTGAACGTGAATAGAGCAGGGCTGTTGTCTGGCCCATATATTCAACATATGTATTGGCAATCATATGGATTACATCGTTGTTTTCACCACTGGTAATAAGGCGTGGCCATGTAAGGTCATTCTCAATACCGGCAGGTCCGAGGAAGTTGAACTCTGTCCAATCACCAGTACCTTTAGCTTCACGTTGAATAAATTCCAATCCAGCTGTTCCATTATGAGCGACACTAATCTCGCCATCACCCCAATCATCATTGCTGGGCCATCCAGTCTTCATGGGTTCGATTCTAACAGTTGGTTGTGGGCCCCACTCTGTACCATTGTAGTAGTTGTAGCCAGTACCTCTGTCAGGCATAGCAACGGTCCCATCAAGTCCAAGCATCCATACAGCAGCCATGGTACCATCTTCCCAGCGGAAAAAACGATTGCCGATAAATTTGTTTGAGAAAAGGTCATAAGTTGTTGTACCAATAATATGCTCGGTAGGAGCAAAAGCACCGGTACTTTTGAGCATGTTAACCGAATTGTTAAAGTTGGTAGCATTGTCTGTTCCCGGGAGGAATGAAGCCTCCGCTGGGGTGTTGCGTAATTCTTTAGAAACGGAAGGAGCATTCTGGCTGAATCCTACAATCCCGATTCCAAGAATCAAGCTAAAGAGTAATAATTTTTTCATTGTGAAAAGAATTTTAGTTAAACATTAATTAGGCTATACAAATATAATTTAATCTTCAAAATTATAAAAAGTGATGCGAATTTAAACAATTTGTTGATGCAACACCAAAAATAAGACACAAAAAAATGGGTAACGGTTGCACGCTACCCATACTAATTTTCAATAAATCTTTACGTTTACTCAACCAACATCTTTTTTGTAGCTGATTTCCGGCCTGATGTAATGGTATAAAAGTAAAGGCCCGACTCCATCCCAGCACGCTCAATTTCAATCTGATGCATGCCAGGCATCTGATATCCGAGATCATATTCCTGAACTTTCTGTCCCATCATATTTGTGATCACGAGGTTCAGGTTTCCTGGATTTTCTAGCGTAACATCAACCCTTGATCTAATAATCATTGGATTGGGGGAATTCTGACTAACATCCAAAGAATTATTTTCTTTACGATATTCACTTACTGAAGTAAGGAGCTCATTCTTATCAAGCATGGCATATATGATCCTGTTGTCCTGCCATGCATGATCGTCATTTTGAGCCACTCCCGGAGTAGCGTCTGCCATATACATATAATGAAGGTTTCCATCAGAATGGGATGCAATAAGCGGGAAGGTGCACTCATCAAAGATGTGTACAATATCGCCGCTCAAATCCACAAAGGGGCCCCATTCGCCATTGTCGTAAGCCCTGCCCCAGATGTGCTTATAATTGTACAGGTCAACTTCAAAAGTTTCAGTGAGCGATGCATATAAGACGAACCTTCTGCCCTGGTCATCTATGGTAATGGTTGGCATGGAAGAAGGTCCCAGTTCATCATATGTAAACACTTCATCATTCAGGGTAACTTCACCATCGCCATCCACATCCTGCATCCAGCCAATATAGTTATAGTCTTCGATCATTTCAGAATTCTCAAAACCATACTGCGGGCCGGCAAGTGTATGTATGTGATTGCCAAATGGCTCCATGCTTTCATTCCAGTAGCCAATTCCATCATACAAATAGAAATAATTATATGTTGTTCCCGGGGCTGCATGCAACACACGGCTGATACCAAAAACAACATGGGCATCTCCATTGGCATCAATGGCACAGTGTGCGGAATTGTCGCAGCAGAAGAATGTATCGGTTATGGTAACATCCCAATCGTAGAATTGGTATGGGTGTTCCCATATCACAGTCTTTTCCCAGGTATCGCCATTATCGGTTGACTTTAGCATAAACATATCAAACCATGCACTTCCGCAAAAGAGCACTACGGTATTTCCTCTTGCAGCCAGGATGTAATCATCTCCGGTAATTTCTGTATAATAATCGATACCCGTGCCTTCAAGAATTACGTTTTGCGGATCCCATGTTAGGCCACCATCCACTGATCGTGAATATAAAATAGCCTTGCTCTGGCCCATATATTCTACCCATGAATTATAAACCATATGGATCACTTCGTTGTTTGCACCACTGGTAATCACCCTGGGCCAGGATGGATCATTTACGATCGCAGCAGGTCCGAGGTAATTGGTTTGTGTCCAGTCGCCTGTTCCTTTGGCATCTCTTTGCAAAATCTCCAGGCCTTCCAAACCATTATGGGAAACAATGATCTCGCCATCCAACCAGGGAGAATAACTGGGCCATCCGCAACGCAAATCTTCAAGACGTTCGGCAGGTGCAGGCATCCATTCGGTTCCGTTATAATAGTTGTAGCCTGTTCCCCTGTCGGGAAAGTTATTTGGCGTAAACCCCATCGTCCAGACTCCGGCCATCGTACCATCTTCATAATGATGAAAACGGTTCGCTATCAATGAATTTGACCAATAGTCGTATGTTGTATTCCCTATCACATGTTCAGTTGGGAGTACATCTGTAAAACCATTTGATGGGATCACGTCTGTATTAGGATTACCGGGTTCGTCACGAACCTGGTCGAATTGGCCTGTGGCAGTTACCTTCAATAAATGCGCAGGCAGTGTGGGTATGACACTCTGAGAAAAAGCGGGGGTCAATAAGCAGAGCATCAAGCCAAAAAGTAAGAATCTTCTCATGACTTTTTGATTTTAATGAATAAATAAGGTGAATTATCAACCCTAAACTACATTAAACATTAAGAGAAAATAGATGTGAATTAACAGATAGCCAATTTAGATTAACGGCTGACGTTTTGCATAAAACCGGCTGATGAAGAGGGCACTACTCTTTTCCTGCTCCCAACTCGATGGTCTTCATGCGCTTCGCTTCCTTGTTTGGATCGAAAAGCTTCCGCATGGTCCAGTGGCGCATGGCGAATTGCCCACCAACGGCCTCATGCAGAGCACGCATCTTGGTGTTAAAATCGCCCACCCACGACATTTCAATGGTATCATAATGAGGTTTCTTTTTCATCACCATATCCATGTTCTTAAAAATGGCTGATTCTATACCATGTCGCTGATATTGAGGCACAACACCCATAACCGTGATCCTGGTACGAGTCATGGTCTTATTATTTTTATAATATAGAAAGCGCAATTTATTGCACAGGTTGAGCTTACCATTCAACTTTTTCAGGATCTGATTGATATCCGGCAACATCACAAGAAATGCAATGGGTTGATCATTGTGGTAGGCAAACCATACAAACTCTTCAATAAGGATTGGCTTGGCCTTTTTCAGGCTTTCCATCACAACTTTTCGTTCCAGGGGCTGAAAATGCTCATGATATACCCAGGCCTGATCATAAACGGAAATCAGATCCGAAATAAATTTTTCGGCATGTTTATATTCAAAATGCCTGATCTCATATTCCGGACGGGCCAAGATCCTGTCGGCTATCTTCCAAAATCTTTCGGGGAAAGGTTTGCGCAGGTCAAGGTGATTCGAAACCTGTTCGTAGAACTTATAAAAACCGAATGCTTCAAACTGATCCTTATAATATGGAAAATTATAGTTCATCCCATAGCTTGGAGTGATAAAACCTTCTACCAATAATCCCCAGAAATTATCATTTTCGCTGAAATTTATAGGACCATCCATGGCTTCTGCACCGCGTTCCATAAGCCAGTCCTTACAGGCATTGAAAAGCGTCATAGCAGCATCCATATCATCGATGCATTCATAGAAACCCATCCCTCCGGTAATCTGATCAAAGTTTTTCGATTTTTTATCATCGAGAAAAGCAGCAACACGGCCAATCAATTGGCCATCGTCATCAGTAAGTATCCAGCGAATGGCATTGCCATGACTGTAAAATGCATTTTTATGCTTGTTAAAAATAGCTTCAACATTCCGGTCGAGTGGACAAACCCAGTTATCATCATCCTTATATAAATGCTTGGCGACATCAAGAAATTGCTTCCTGGTTTTTTTATCAGTGACTTCAATCAGTTTCATGTTGACAAAGATAAGAATAAGTCGTTAGAATATTTAAAGTACTTGGAGTACTTATAGCTTGAAGTACTTAGTTTTTGAAGTACTTAGTTTTTGAAGTACTTAG
>CAZASJ010000004.1:20948-61349 GCA_964487735.1 uncultured Bacteroidales bacterium
TACTTATAGCTTGAAGTACTTAGTTTTTGAAGTACTTAGTTTTTGAAGTACTTAGAGTTTGAAGTACTTAGTCTCTATAACTATCTGGATAGAGGGCTTGGAATACATAAAGTGCTTGAATTATCGGGAGGATGCTTCAAAAAATCAATCTATACGCTGATAATTGTTAATTTTGCATAAATCATCCCCACTGGTACAATATAAATATGAGGGATGCATTTATCATATATGAAGAAGATATATCTTCTGGTATTAAGGTCATATTTAGGGCCGCTAATCCTCACTTTTTTCGTGGCGGTATTCATCCTGCTCATGCAATTCCTGTGGAAATACATCGACGACCTGGTGGGTAAGGGACTGGAATGGTACATTGTACTGGAACTATTGTTTTATGCTTCTTCAACCTTCGTGCCTCTTGCCCTGCCCCTTGCCATACTGCTATCCTCCATAATGACTTTTGGCAACATGGGAGAACATTACGAACTGGTTGCCATGAAATCTTCAGGCATTTCATTATGGAAGATCATGCGCCCCTTGATCATTCTCTCCATAGCGATCAGCGGAGTTGCATTTTACTTTTCCAACAATGTATTGCCCATAGCCAATCTTAAGTTCAAGTCATTGTTATATGATGTGCGAAAGCAAAAATTGGCCTTCGATATTTCAGAAGGGATCTTCTACAATGGCATGGATGGTTTTGTAATGCGTGTAGGCAATAAAGAAAGCGACGACCGCACTATTAAAGATGTAATGATTTACAATCATTTGGAAAAACGCGGAAATTCCGATCTCACAGTTGCAGACTCCGGCCGGATGGATGCAACGCCGGATGGAAGGTTTCTGATCTTTCATCTTTATGACGGTTACACTTATCAGGAACAATACGATCAGAAAGACTATAAAACCAACAGGCAGTTCCGGAAGACAAAATTCTCAGAGCAATATCGCAGGTTTGACCTGTCAGGCTTTGCCATGACCAGGACGGATGAAAATCTCTTTAAGAACAATTATTCCATGCTGAACATTGCCCAGTTAGACTATACCATCGACTCATTGAGCATTTTATATGCCAGTAAGAAAAATGAATTCTCGAAGAGTTTTACCAAACATTATCAGCATTACGAAGTCATCGACAGCACCAAATACAGTGAAGCCCTTGCCACAGATAGCTTGCTTTTTCCCCTCAACGGTTTAAGCAAGAGCGATAAAATGGGCGTGATTCAGCGTGCACAGAATAAAGCAAGAGGCATCAAAAGCAATATTGAGTGGCATATTAAAGATTATGAAAGCAAGAGAGAATGGCTTGCCAAACATGAAGTAGCCTGGCACAAGAAGTTCACCCTTTCATTTGCATGTCTTGTTTTGTTCTTCATCGGTGCACCTCTAGGTGCCATTATTCGTAAAGGAGGCATTGGACTACCGGTTGTTGTTTCAGTTCTCTTCTTCGTTCTATTCCATATCATAACCATAACGGGTGAAAAATCAGCCATAGCCGGAGCCGTACAAATTGAATTTGGGATGTGGATCGCTTCTGCCGTACTCCTGCCCCTGGGGATCTTCCTTACAATCAAAGCAACTTCCGACAGCCCATTACTGGATTTTGACATCTGGAAAAGAAGGATTGGGAAAGTATTTAAAAAAAGGATTAGATGATTATGGCACAGGCCATGAAACATTAAAATCAGGCGGTATGCACTATCTACTGATTTCTGGGCGTACGGTCCCATGTACCTGAACTGATCTTTTTCCAGGATCTGAAAAATCCGATAAACAATGCCAGATTCATGGCATAAAAATGTGTTGCAAGCCGAAGTAGATTAATGTGGATATTGGCTTTTTTTAGAATAAAATCTACCAGGGGAATAAGAAGCAACAATATTTGTCCTGCAAACAATATCAGATAAAAAGGAGAATGCAGGGCAAGAATCCCGCTAAGGATAAGAGCAATCAGTATAAAGAAGGGCCCTTTCCACCGTAAAACTTTATGCGACCAAAAGCAAAAACCAACATGCCTACGCCACAATAGTGCAGAAAATGTTTTAAGGTTTTGCCAGTTACCTGTTGCAATTCTCACCTTACGTCTAAACTCATCCTTAAGTACATTGGAAACATCCTCAAAAACGCGGGCATCAAGATCGTTAATGGCTTTTTTCCGCTTTTCGAAAACTTTCATATTGATATAGAAATCATCTACCAGATAATTTGGCGGAACCTTCGAATAATCCTCTTTACGGATGGCATAACAACCCCCAAAAGGCCCCATCATGCTGCCCCAAAGCCTCCCTTCCATATTTTTGATGTGCACCTCGCGACTGATATAGGCCTTTTCCTGGTATGAGATCCCTTCAACTTTCAATCCTTTATTGATCATATTGGAATCAACCAGTCCGATCTCCTGATTTTTAAAATGCCTGACAAGATTAAACACTGTACCGGTATCGAACATTACATTGGCATCGGTCAGAATAAAAATACTTCCTTTCGATTCCATTACAAGGTCGTTTACAACATTTTGTTTGCCTCTGCGCTTTTCAAAATCCCAAAACCTCAATGTGGGATGCTTAGGCAAATACCCATTTATGATCTCAGCAGTGTGGTCATCAGAACGATCTGACCCGATCAATACCTCGAACTTATCCACCGGGTAATCACCCGCAAAAATGCTTTCGATCTTTTCCGCGATCACCTCCTCCTCATTAAAAGCAGAGATGATCACCGAAACAAATGGAAGATCATCATTGCGTTGAAAACAGATTTCATTTCCTTTCTTGCGAAATGACAGAACCTCAAGAATAAGTGGATAAAAAAGGTAGGTATGCAGGATCAGGTAAACAGACAACCAGAAGAATACAGCCAGCACTACCATCAGATAAGTTCCTTATAAAAAGCGATCAAAGCTTTAGAAATTGATAAATTGTCGTAGTTTTTCTCCACAAACTTTACAGCATTCCTGCCAATGGCTTCAAATTTATCAAAATTATCCAAGAGGCTTTCAATTCCCCCGGTAAATTTTTGCGGATCATCGGCAAGGATGATATCTTCATTTTGGGTCACAGCAATCCCTTCGGCACCGATTGATGTTGAAACGATGCTTTTACCCATTGCCATGCCCTCAATGATCTTGATACGCATACCACTACCTGATAGCAGCGGAACGATCATTACCGCCTTGCCTGACATAAAGGCATAGGCATCCTCAACTTCACCCAGGAAAACAACATTATCTTCCTTAATATTCTTAATAGAATCAGGTGCGTTGCGACCTGCGATATAAAACTTCAATTCCGGATATTTCTTATGAAGTTGTTTCCATGAATTTTTCAGAAACCAATCAATCCCTTCCTGATTTGGCGACCAGTCCAATGCACCAATATGAAAAAGAGAAGGGTAGTCCGGTTTGTCGTTATATTTTACAAAATCTTCAGCATTTATCCCTGTCGGGGAAACATGCATTGGAAGAATACATCCCAGTGATTTCATCCTATTGCCATCCCTTGCTGTTATTGGAACCATGGCATCACAATCGTTCAGGCTTTCGATCTCCATCCTTCGTACCCTCCTGGCAATGATCTTTGTGTAGGCTTTCTTCAGTCCTCTACGTTGTTGAACCGTCCTTTCCCATATCTCATGTTCAATATTATGCGAACGCATTACCAATAAAGCATCGCTGAGTTCCCTGATCAGTGGCACATAGGGTGAAAGGTAGAGGCCTTCAAGCTGGATTAGGTCAAACTCCTCATCGATAAGCAATTGCGCAAGGCGATCGCCGAAGGCTTTGGTAACAAATCGCTCTGCATTGTATGGAAAACGGGAGAATAAAAGATTCTTTGCAGCCCGGGTCGGGCATATTCGGGTATCCACCGGAACAAGAATAAACCGGATGTCATTTCTAATCTCTTCAGGAATATCACTTTCCTGTACAGGGTGTTTTGAAGTGCTCATAGCCAGAACCGTAACCTCATAGCCAAGTTCTTTAAAGCCTTTGGTCATGGCAAAAGTGGCTATCGACCCACCGTCTTTAGGAGGGTAAGGTGCTTTATTGGCTATCTGGAGGATCTTCATATTCTTCAAGCTGGCTAGCAAAGATAGAAATAATAGGGATTATAGATTGTGGATTATACATTCCTCCTGTTTCAATTAATATTACTATCTTTATATTCATAAAAACAATAAAGATCAGACAGATGAAAAGTTTTTCTACGCTCTTTCTTATACTTGTATTGCTGTCCTCGCAGTCGCAGAATATAAACTATCTTGAAAATGATCCCGTATGGAGACAAATTACCACAGCCGGATACTACTATCCTTGCATCCTGGATTATAATTATGTATACTATTTGGATGGGGATTCCATTGTTGAGAATCAAACCTATGCAAAGGTCTATAGAAGAGGAATATTAGAACACACCTGGTTCTCCTCTCCACCGGCATATAATTGTGAAGGTACTCTTTATTATGATCAATTTTGGACCTTGATCCGTCAAGACAGCTTGAAATTATTTATTTATAATTGGGACGGGGAATCTCTATTATATGATTTCGACCTAAATGTAGGAGATACCCTGACTCAAACATATACTTTGATGCAGAATGATGTGGTGGTTAGTGCTATTGACAGTATATTGATTGGTGATGATTACCGAAAAGTATTTCATCTTGACCATCCGGCCCTGTATGAAAATGTCCTCATTGAGGGAATTGGTTTCGATGGTGGATTTTTGGATATGTTTCCGGGCTTCGAAGAAAATTCCATATTGATCTGTTACACCAACAACGGAATAACCTATTGGCCGGGCTATGGAGAACCATGCGATTTAAGTGTTGCTGTAACAGAATTGACAAGCAATATCAAATACACATATTATCCCAATCCTGTCGAAGATGTGCTTACCCTTAAATCCGAAAATCCATTAAGCATTGTTCAAATATTGGGCATCAATATCATGGGACAGAGCGTCCCCCTAACATTTAATATGTTGGACTTCCATCATGCAGAAATAATAATGTCTAATTTGAGCAGTGGTGTCTATACCCTGTTAATCTCCCACCAGGGCAAATCCGCGTCAAGGATCAAAATCCTTAAAAAATAAATCCCTGTAATGATCGCTGAAGAATACCTTGCCACTACCAATAATAAAACAAATAGCTAACCTCAGGCGCTGCTATTTTTTCCTACCTTTATCTCCCTTGAATTACCAATCCTTTACTCAAGATTATGAAATTAGGAACATTAGGCGCATTTGTACTTCTTCTTTGTAATACATTGGCTGCTCAATCATACTTCCAGGGCTATTCCGAAGAGGTGAGCGGAAAACGTTTCGGTTACCACTCTCCTATCCCGGAAGTAAATACCTCCTTGCTTCTGAGAGGGCAAAGCGATTACGATCCCATCTCCTGGAAAACGGAAGTGGTTCCAAAAAATTATAAACAGGAATACGTCAGCTTTATCTGGCTTTTTGGCATGGATGTCACATCTGAACCTGTCGTTTTCAATTTAAGCGTTAATAATGAAAAATATCTTTCTTTCAGCAGTTCACGCACAAGTGACCTGGGTATAAAAAAGATCAACGGAAAGGACAGTGCCTCTCTCACTTTCAATGTAACCATGCTTGACAAATATGAGGATCAGATGGGCTTTGCCATATTGAGGATACCCACAAGATCGGTTAAACGAGGAGAAGCTGCTGTAATTGAGGTTTCTACAGAGACCGAAAATAACAATGCCTGGTTTATGACCTTTAAAGGCGAGTTGGAAGAAAAGGTGGATGTGTATCAAAATATGGTAGTGGCAAAAAAAGACGGACAGCTGTTTCACACCATCAGCCTTGACTTTACTCATATCGGTGACGATACAAAGGCAATCATCCGCATCGGCGACGCCATAACAATAACCACACTTAAAGCGGGATTCAACAAACTGGAGATCTATTTGCCTAAGGTCGAAAAACCCACCGATATGCTTGCCGAAATTCAGTTTATGCCAAATATAGTGTCCGAATTCCCATTCACGCTGAAACCGATCAAAGAGTGGGAAATACTGTTGGTTCAACACACGCATACCGATATTGGGTACACGCGTCCGCAAACAGAGATCCTCCCCGAGCATTTGCGTTACATCGATCATGCCCTTGATTTTTGCGATCAAACCGACGACTATCCGGATGCAGCAAAATTCCGCTGGACCTGCGAAACATCCTGGTCGGTGAGGGAATACCTTAGGTCACGTCCACCCTCACAGATCGACCGTCTCCTTCAAAGGATAAATGAAGGAAGGATTGAAGTTACCGGCATGTTCCTGAATTTCTCGGAAATCATAGATGAATCCGCTTTGGCCACCCAGACCAAAACACTCAGGATGCTCAAAAACAGGGGTATTCATGTAAGCACGGCCATGCAAAATGATGTAAATGGCATTGCCTGGTGCATGGTCGATTATTATCACAATACAGATGTGAAATACCTGACCATGGGCATCCATGCGCACAGGGCACGCAAACCTTTTAGCAAACCTACGGCATTCTGGTGGCAATCCCCATCCGGGAACCGATTGCTGGCATATAGAGGGGAACATTACCAGCATGGTAATTCTTTAAGTCTGACTACCGGACAGATGGATGTTTTAAGGAACAACCTCTCATATTATCTCTTAAGCCTGGAAGAAAAAGGCTATCCCTACGATAAAGTATCACTTCAATTTTCAGGCTATATCACAGATAACTCCCCTCCTTCAACCGAGGTTTGTGATATCATTGAAGAGTGGAATGAAAAATATGAATGGCCAAAACTGAGAAGTGCTCTTGCAAGAGATTTTATGATCTATCTGGATGAGCAGCATGGCGATGAAATTGAAGCACAAGAAGTCGCCTGGCCTGACTGGTGGACGGATGGAACCGCCTCAGCAGCAAATGAAACAAAAGTGGTGAGGACCACACATGTGGATATTGCATCCATCACCACCTTGCTTTCCATGGCAAGGATTCTTGGCATTGAATTTCCCGAAGGCATTCATAGCGAAATTGAGGAAGTTTACGACAACCTCCTGTTTTATGATGAGCACACCCATGGCGCAGCCGAAAGTGTGAGCGATCCCTTGTCTCAAAACACTATTAACCAATGGGGCATGAAGTCGGCCTACGCCTGGGAAGCAAACAAGAAAGCCCACCTCCTGGAAGAAAAAGCACTTGCATTTCTTGAACCGGCATTGAACGCCAGTGATAAATCCACAATAGCCGTCTTCAATACCCTGAACTGGAGCCGGTCAGGGATGGCCGAATTATTCCTGCAGCATGCTGTGATACCGGCCGGAAAAGAATTCACGATTACAGATATGGAGGGAAACGAAATGCCATATCAAAAGTTTGAGGAACGCATGGAAGGCGCATATTACGGAATCTGGGTTGAAGACATTCCTCCTTTAGGATATAAAACATTTCAAATTAATGTTGGACAACAAGCCTCTCGTACAATACCAGCTCGCGGGGAATCCTTTGAAAACAACTACTATCGGCTCAGTATAGACGAAAGCAAAGGAATGATAACAAGTATATATGATAAAGAGCTGCAAATTGAGCTGACAGACCCTTCCGACACCCTTACCCTCGGGCAATTTATATATGAAGAACTGGAAAACAGGCATGACCTGGAACGCCTCACAAATACCAACAGGGATACCTTGTATACACCATTGGAACTCAAGCGGACGAAGCTTCAAAATATTCAAATCACAAAAACAGAAAATGGAGCCATATATAAAAGCATCTTTATTCACGGCGATATGCCTGTTTGCGCAGATGAGCGTGGGATAAATATTGAGATCAGACTATATCACCGGCAAAAGAAGATCGAACTCCTGTATGACATGATCAAGCTGCCGGTTTTAAGCCCGGAGGCTGTATATGTTGCGTTTCCTTTTAAGCTTGATAATGGAAGGCTCACCTTTGAGGCCCAGGGAGGTGTAGTCTATCCGGGGATCAACCAATTGGCAGGCACTTCCTCCGACTGGAACACAATACAGAACTTTGCTTCTGTTAGAAATGAAGAATCACAAATCGTTTTTGTGAGTGGTGAAATACCTTTGGTTCAATTCGGGGATATCAATATTGGCAGATATTACTATCGTCTAAAACCCAAAACCAATCATATTTATTCCTGGGTGCTGAACAACTATTGGGTCACAAACTTCAAAGCCATGCAGGAAGGTGAATTGCGCTGGACATACAGCATTACATCGTCAGGAGACCCTTCAGATATATTTGCAACAAAGTTCGGGAAAAACGAAAGAACACCCCTGCTTTCCAGGGTGATGCTGCCAACTGCAGGCATAAATGATACCAGGCTGGTATCCCGTTCGCTTCTTGAACTGGAAAGTGATAACCTGGTTTTGATCAATGCATCCCCCTCCATGGACGGGAAAGGCATTATCCTGCATTTGCGGGAAATTGAAGGAGGCCATGCCATCCTCGACATCAGGAAAATTAAGGAGGCAACAGCAGCAGTTAGCATTTTAGAGGTCAATATACTGGAGGAAGAGATCAATGAACTATCAGCACCGCTTCTTATTGAGCATTATGAGACTAAGTTTATAAAGATTATCTTTGGAGAGTGAGCTGGATGATGGATGAAGTTTTGAGTTTTAAGTTTTGAGTTTTAAGTTAATGTACGATATGCGATATGCGAATGGAGATTTTGGAACTGGTTTTGAGTTTTAAATTAATTGCTTACGCTGCCTTCTTCACCAACATCGTCATTAGATTATCAACATTTAATTTGGGTAGCTGGATGATGGATTATCGTTCTTTTAATTTATACACTTTTACCTTTAAATCACAACCAGGCACCAGAACCCAGAAACCAGGAACTAATTTCAGGATGCTGGATAGATGGAAATTAAATTATCAACTAGTATAGAAAACATGAACAAGATACTTAGAAACATTTTAGCTGTCGTTGCAGGCCTGATCGCCGGGAGCGCCGTAAATTGGGGTGTTATAAAAATAAGCGGCTACATCATCCCTCCTCCTGAAGGTACTGATGTGACCACCATGGAAGGGCTGAAAGAGGCCATGCTCCTGTTCCAGCCTAAACACTTTATCATGCCATTTCTGGCCCATGCCTTTGGGACTTTTGCAGGTGCCCTGCTGGTTGTAGCAATTGCTGCAAACAATAAAATGAAACTTGCTCTGGGCATTGGAATATTTTTCCTTATTGGAGGCATTATAAGTGTCATTTCGCTCCCTTCACCTACATGGTTCTCTATTTTAGACCTTAGCTGTGCCTATATTCCTATGGCATATATCGCCGGCAAAATGGCACAAAAATAAATAGTTTGAAAAAAATGACTCCAGCTAAACTGATTCGTGCATGGGTTGACATTTTCAATAGTGGAAATGCCGATTCCATTGCTGAAATGTATCACGATAATGCTGTTAACCACCAGGTTGCAAATAAGCCTGTTGTTGGGAAAGGAGCTATCAGAGAAATGTTTCAAAAAGAGTTTTCAGCAGCAAAAATGGTCTGTATTATAGAAAATATATTTGAAGATGGCGATTGGGGCATCCTGGAATGGAAAGACCCCAATGGATTGCGCGGTTGTGGTTTTTTTCAGTTCTCCGACGAAAAAATAATTTTCCAGCGCGGATATTGGGATAAGCTATCATTCCTACGTTTTCATAATCTGCCGATTCCAACTGAATAAGGATGATCCTGAAATATCTATCCGATTTTCCTTTCCAAAAAGATTTTTAAGAAATCATATTCCCCTTAAGCAAGTTTTAATAACTTTAGGCTTTGAAGTTAATAATGACCAAAAATAACCACCATACCCATCTTGAATTATTTTTTTCTACATCTGCCTTATAAAATCCTTGGCAGTATAAAAAACTTTATTGCAATTTTTATACTGCTGATCTCAACAAATTATTGCTATTCACAAGATGAATTCATGCAAGTTGATTCTCTGCTGAAGAGCTTCCCTGATGAAAAAGTAATTGTTTATAATTCAAGCGTTAAATACGTAGTTTCAATGGACAAAAAGAAGGTACCATTGGGGATCATTGAAACATCACTTGACAAATACCTTGCACTGAAACATAATTGTTCGGCTGTCGACCGAAGGTTTTACAACAATTATACTGCCATTACAAAACATCGTGTTTACGGATCAGGGCAATTCAATCCCAGAACATCACAAAGGTGCGGCCTGTATGAGATCGATGGCATCTTCTATCATGATGCTAAGTCCTGTGACTTTTTCCTGAATTTCTCAAAAGCCGGAGAATACCTGAATGTTTCAACGGAAAAAGAGTTTTACGACCTTAAATACTTTGCAAACATCACACTGAATAAGCCCTATGCTATCAGATCAGGAGTGGTCAGGATAGAAATTCCGCTAAACCTCGATATTGAGCTGATAGAGATGAATCTTGAAGGCTTCGACATCAGTAAAAAAGTGAATATTGATGAAGAAAATAATTTAAAGATCATAGAGTATTCCCTAAAAAACATCCCTCCAAGTCTGGATTTGAATAACCTGCCGGGATATTCTTGTTCATTCCCTCATTTATTGGTTTTGTGTAAGGCTTATGAACAAGACGGACAACGTATAAAGCTGCTTGAAAATACAGATGACCTGTATGAATGGTACAAAAGCCTCAGGTCCGACGCTCAAGTATCGGATGAACTTGCAGATCTTACCGAAGAGTTAATAAAAGATGCAGATTCAGATACGGCCAGGATCGCAGCAATCTATCACTGGGTTCAGGAAAAGATCAGATACCTGGCATTTCATAATGGTTATGCAGCTTTTGTCCCCGACATCCCTGACAATGTTTACAATAATAAATATGGTGACTGTAAAGGCATGGCAAATATTTGCAAAGGAATGCTGCTGCATCTGGGTTTCGATGCCCGCTTGGCCTGGGTGTATTCCGGAAACAATTGTTTCTCTCGCGATCTCCCCTCCATATCGGCCGACAATCACATGATATGTGCGCTCAAACTGAATGATGGATTCATTTATCTTGACCCAACCAGTAAATACACTGGCCTTTTCGAAATGAATGAAGGCATTCAGGGGAAAGAATGCATCATCGAAAATGGAAATGGATATATCATCGGTCAAATACCCGGCAACGACTATACAGCCAATCTCAGACACATCCACAATATGGTTGAGATAGAAAAGGACAAGTTAAAAATAGATGGTGAGATCAATTTGTATGGGACCAACAAATCGTTGATCCAGTCATTTATCAGCGACCTGCCTTCCGACAATAAAAATGAGCTCATCGAATATTTCGTCACCGATGGTGATAATAACTTTCATATCAATGAACTCATCACAACGCCCATTGATTCAACATGCGAACGCTTCGACCTAAGGTATGAAATGGAGTTCTCAAATGGCATCATCGACCTGGGTGATGAAATACTGCTGAGCCTCGACTTCTACAATGAGTTCAGGAATACCAATATTGATACTTTGCGGAAATTCAATTATGGATTTAACAGCAGAACACAAATCATGCATGAGATCAGGTTTCAAATACCCCCTCAATTCTATATCGAAGATTTACCCGACTCTCTGCTAATCAGGAACAACAAGTATGATATTACAGGAACCTATGGCATTGAGGACTCCCTATTGATATACAGAAAGGATATTTCCATTAAATCAGATATCCTGACAACAAGTGATTTTAAAGAATGGAATATGGCCATGGAGGCGCTGTCCGATTTTTATGATGAAATGGTAATCCTTAAAAAACGATGATACAAATTATACATAAAAGCAGACCCTATCTCTTTGTAATATTCACACTATTTCTTGCTGTATCCGGCTTTGGGCAGGAACGTGATGAAATATGGGCAAGAGAAAGAATGTGGGGATCGGGGGATCCCGACTTTGAAGTAACAGAGATCCCTGAAAAATGGAATGATGAGTCAGCAGTGATCATTTGTGAAAGCCTTCACCTTGAATACAAGAAACAGTCGATGTCGCCCAGGGCAAACTATGACATTTACCACCGTCAGCGCATCAAAATGCTCGATAAAGCAGCCGTCAATGCATATGCTGAGCTTTCCTTTGATAAATTGGGTAAGGATGGTTTTTCCAGAGACGGATTGTTTGTGGGAGTTAAGATTATTAAGGCGGATGGGACTGTAATTGAAATTGATATTGATGATGCGGTGCTGATGAACAAGTACCAGGATAGCAAAGAAAAACGTACTTTGAATGAAGGCTACAACAAGCTGGCCCTCCCCAACCTGGAAGTTGGAGACATCATCGATTTCTTCTCTATTGACATTAATACACTTCCAACAAATTTGTCCGGTCAGCCAAATCGTTTTGAGTTCGAGCCGGATGTAATCATTCTCACCGATGAGTATCCCATTATGAAAGGGAAACTTGGGTTTTTGCCCGAAAGAAAATGTTACATCAACCTGTCTGTATCCAATGGAGCCCCTGAACCCATAAAAAAGGAGATTGATGGCAAGGAATATTATATTGTGGAATACGGCGATCTCGAGAAATTCAATACAAACATGTGGACTTCCCCTTTAAATCAATTTCCATGTGTTAAATTCCAGATCATTATTGCCCCAAAACAAGTATCGCCCTACGAAAAGGAATTCCTTGGCAAACCCGAAATCCCAAAAACCTCCGTAGAAAAGGAAGAATGGCTGCGCCTGATGAAAGTACTCACAAATTGCTTCCCTAAATCTAAAAGCCCCTTGGAAGAAGCCGGGCTTGAATACCTACATAAAAAAAGAATCTTCCACGACTATGATAAATTCGTTGAAGAGCTCTTTTATTTTTACCGGCATTATTTGAACTTTAATTACAGGTATTGGTATGGAAGTGTATATCCAATTTATTCCTTCTACAATGAATTTGATTTCATACAAGCATTTTCATCCCTTTTGAAGAGGAAACAAGTTGAACATTTCGTCTTTGTGGGAGTACCCAAACCCATCGGCAGCATCGACAGTGTGGTTTTTCTGAGTGAATTGCTTCCTGGAATCAGGCTTAAAATGGATGACAGGGATATCTATATCATGAACCCTTCAGGATCATCTGTCTTTGGCGATATCCCCCCGGAAATGCAGGGCATCAAGATCATCGCTTCGGAGGTTGTGCCTAATATGAAGGAACCTGAATTGTTGTTTAATACCACTGAACAGGCAACGGCAGGAATGAATATCCAAATCGATTCCATTTATGCCTCCTTCGACAGCCTCGACAAAGAACTGCTTCGTATAAGATATATGTCGACATCAGAGGGTGCTTTGAAAGAGCGGGTTCAGCAAATTGCTGTCAGCACATACGATGTTTATACAGATGAGTATGACTTTTTTGATGGAATTTACAAAATGAGTAAACCTGAGCTTGAGGGAATGGAGAAAGATCTGGAGTATATCGAATCACAGAAAGAAAATTATTTTGAATACAAAAACAACATTGCTTTGGCGTATTTGACGGATATGCTATCCTTGGATGAGATTACACTTGACACCATCATTCTCCATAAAATCGGACGATCGACCGAAAATCCTTCAATTCAATTTGAAACCCGTTTTCAATCCGAAAATTTATTGAAAATGAGCGGAGATTATATCATTATGGATGCAGGGAGATTAATTGGTAAAAACATCGATCTCAGCGAATGGGAAAAAGAACGGGAAATTGACATCTATATGCCAGCCCCCCGACATTATATCTGGATCACTAATATTGAGATTCCGGAAGGTTATTCCGTAAAGAACCTGGATAATTTCAACTATTCGGTGAGCAATGATGCAGGAGGATTCCACAGCGAAGCTGAGATCGTTGACGATCTTGTCAGGATAAAGGCCTCCAAATATTATCACCATGATTATGAGCCATTAAGCAAATGGCCTGATATGCTGGAATTTCTGGAAGCCGCCAATGACTACGTTCAGCAAAAGCTGGTCTTTCAAAAGCTCTAGGTACATTCATTTCCATTAGCCAACATCGGCTTGCCAAAGGCAATTCAATCAGGACAGGCTTGCGTAATTCGCCGCATTAAAGAAGAAAGCGATGCCACCAAAGGGAAGATAGTTAACGTACCTGAAAAAGAATTCAGGCTCTCGCTTCCCCCCTCCTGACTAAGCACTATGAAAAGAGTTTTGTGAAATTGAGCTTCAAATAGAGCTGATTGCCAGGGCATTATATCCGAACAAGCAAAACATATTTTGAGGGTATCCCGTCCAAAAATCTGACCCCATCGGAATACACGTATATAATCAAGTAAAATCACTGAAATTTTTAAATAATTTTATCTGCTTTTCATTCATACGGCTAATCCAATGAAGGCCTTGTGACCGGAACTAACTACATGCTTAAACAACCCAGATATTACCTCTTTTGCAGTCATACCAAAATCTTTACAAATAACATTTTACCATTTTCGTTTCTGGATATATACATTCTATAAAATATTCTTGATGAAGACTCATGTAAGCAAAACACGTAATTTGCTTTTTTTAAAAAGATAAGTGTTATTTTAATTAGCCGTAATATACCTGATATACTATCTTTGCCTAAAATATATTTTGAGTTAAATACTATACAATTTTTAAACAATCGATGTAACAGGGAAAGATACTATTACAACTTCCGGAAAAGATTCAACCTTCATTTGAATTTTGTGTTTCTCAATTAGTATTTAATTCGGCTTCTAAACCCATTCTAATTTTAAAGCGATACATTTTTTAATGTTCAGCTGATATTCTGATGGAATTCTCACTGAATATGATATTAAAATAGAAACCAATGCCCTTAAAGCCCGATAAAAAAGTGAAACTCTTAAAATAAAAGTATTATGAAAAAATTCACACCCTTTTTAATTGCTTTTTACTTTCTCGTTCAATCAGGATCACTGTTTGCGGATAATATTCCCACGGTTGCTGCCACCGGGAGTGACGTTGTTTCAATAGCCGATACTTACGAAACGGTTGTTACAACCTCAGGCCTCAGTGTTACTGCCGGAGATAAAGTTATGCTTATTGCTTCCTTTACCTGTCAATCTACACAATCTGGTGTAGTTAAAAGAGACATCACATATCGAATAACAGATGGAACCAATAACAGCAATGAAATAGTAAGGGTTCTGCAAGGTGAAAGTGGTGGTGATAAAGGTATAGGCACACTGGTATATATTTTTACAGTTTCTACTACGGAAACAAAAACATATTCTCTCCAGCACAAAATAAGTAATGCTAAAAACTCTCAAACCGATGCAACCATCGTGGCAATGAAACTTACCACCTCAGGAGATTATTCCCTGAATAATGATTTCAAGGCCATCACCACCGGGGTAACCACAACCAGCGCAAGTTATGTAGCAGTGACCGGAACCGATGGCATGGTAGATTTGCCTGTGACCGGCGGCTTATATATTGCTGCTTCGGTAAATTGCTACAAAACTTCAGGAACTGGTGATAATGCGGGTGAATGGACATTACAATACAAACAGGGAGCAAGCGGTTCTTGGACAAATACCGGGAATGCTGTACAAAGGACAATGAATTCTAATGATGATGAAGGCATTGTCAGTTTAGTGGCATTATTGGAAAATAAACCCAAGGGCACTTATTATTTCAGACTGGCCCATAGGGTTTCATCTGGCATAGCTTTTGACCTGGTTACAAGCAATACTTCAGTTGCAGGACTTGCTTTATCCTATATTCATAGTACACTTGGAGGCAGGGATTTTGAAACTTTTCTGGATGAGCCATCGGATCAAACCAACGCCACTACAAGCTGGGAGACCGAATCGACGAATACTTTTACGGCAGCAGGAGCCCAGGCTTTTCTACATACTCAATTTGGATTGACTGCATCAGCTGCCTCCAATGCACCGGCTTTTCAGTATTCATCTTCAGCTTCCATAACCGATAATATTCAGTTACGTGCCATTAGTGGAACTGAGGATTCCGGAGCAGGCGGTATGGTAGGTTTAATGACCGGAATGACAGCTTCGTCTTCATATACTGCCAATTTTCAATCTCAGTCAACAAGTTCTGTAACGCTTACCATTAAGGATATTATTTTTGCAGGGTTTCAACTATCCGATGGCCCGGCACAGGGATACTGGAACGGCTCCGTATCAAGAGCATGGGAAACTGCTAACAACTGGACCGACCTAACGGTTCCAACATCTTCTACCAACGTTTATATACCTGATGTAGCTAATGATCCGATCATTAGTGGAACAACACTGCGAGAGTGCACCACATTAGAAATTGCAAGCGGCGCCACCCTCGATATAGAAGATGACGGCAGTTTGACCGTATCAGGTGCCCTCACCAACAACGGGACCATTACCATAGAGTCTACCGCTAGCGGAACGGGATCACTGATCTTTGGTTCAGGCACCCCAAGCGCTACGGTACAAAGATATTTCACAGACAATATGTGGCATATTGTTACACCCGTAACGACAGGTGTTACAGTTCTTGACTTTCACTGGTTTGATACTCCGCAAAGTTGGCTGCTTACACATGATGAATCTGATAATTCATGGACATACATAACTGCCCTGAGCACTGCGCTGAATGTTGGACAGGGATATATGGTATGGTTAGATGACAATACAAAATCAGATGCCACAACAACAATGACAGGGAATCTCCAAAGTGCTGATCTCGCTCCTTCACTGGCATATACAGATGCCGCCCATGGGCTTAATCTGATAGGTAATCCCTTTACTTGTGCCATAGATTATGACCTTGGTACCTGGGGTTCAAATACCAGCGGCTTTGTTTATGTTTGGGACAATGCTTTTAATAGCGGGGATTATAGGGTAAGCGGCACATCACTAACTGATAATATTATTCCTGAAGGACAAGGATTTTTTGTGGATGCCACATCCGCCGGTGCATTTACAATCCCTGCTGCGGCCAGGGTGCATAGTACACAAGCGTTCTACAAATCAGGCAATAATACAGCCGGTGCAGATAAACATGTTCGAATTCAATTGGATGGTAATGGATATGGGAACACATTATATGTTGGATTCCCCGACATTGGAACCGATGGCACTGATTATAAAGGTGATGCGAGAAAAATCTACTCAGCTACCGATGTTCCACAATTATTTGCCGTTGAGAATAATATAGAACTTTGTGTAAATGCAAATAAACCATTAATAGAGGGAGAGAGCAAAACTGTTCCTTTGCATTTGGTTCAAATAGTTGATGGAGAATACAGCTTATCCATTTCTGATCTTGATCAATTAGAATATAATTCCATTCGCCTTGAAGATGTAAAAACAGGCATTACTCAAGATTTTATAAAGTTTCCTTCTTATACATTTACTGCTTCATCTAACGATAATCCAGAGCGCTTTTTGTTGCATTTTGCCTGGTCACCTGACGGACTTGGAGAAGATCATGAGCAAAACTCAAACATTCAAATATTTTCTTCCGGCAGCGAGGTCTGTATCCGGTCAACTGAAGAGGCTATAAACCAAAAGGGCATGGTAATTATTTATGATTTGATGGGAAGAGAATTGTTACGACAGTCTATAGAGAAAAGTGAACTGGTAAGAATTCCATTAAATATATCGAACAATTACATTGTAGTTAAAGTTGTAAAAGATCGATTATTAAAAACGGAAATTGTCTTTTTTAAGTAAACAAAACAAAATTTATTATCAAATTTATGAAAAATGCAATCGTTCACTCAATACAAATACTTGCACTAAGTTTTTTATTAATTGTGTCATTTACTTCCATAGCAGCCCCACCACCACCTCCTCCTGGCGGAGGGGGTACAGGAGGAACTTACGAAACACGCACTGGTGGTGCTAACATAGAAAGTGGTCTTTTCATACTGTTTGCCTTGGGTGCGGCTTATGGCAGCAGAAAAATATGGTTAAGCTTGAAACCTGTTAAATCTTGATATTTTCAAGTTTAAAAGCTAAGTGTTTTCATTTTTTAAAGATATTCTCTGCCCGGCCATGTTAAATATGTGCAGGTACAAGCTATTTCTGAGTATCATGAATTTTTCCGTTGTTATTGGCATCAATAGAAGCTTATTCTAATTAATTAGCTGAAATCAACATTTCTCATAGAAGCCATGATGAAGGGGCGTTTTAAGAACCCCTCTTTTTCTTACTTTTGCAAAAACATCTCATCCATGGCCGCACAAAAACCATCCATACCTAAAGGAACACGTGATTTCTCTCCTGTTGAAATGGTGAGAAGAAATTATATTTTCGATACGATCAAAGAGGTATTCTGTAATTATGGTTATCAGCCAATAGAAACCCCGGCCATGGAAAACCTCTCCACACTCCTGGGCAAATATGGTGACGAAGGAGATCGATTGCTTTTTAAAATCCTGAACTCAGGAAATTATCTTGACAAGGCAAACGACAATACCCTGTCAGAAAAAGACCAAACAGCCCTTACAAAACAGATTAGTGAAAAAGGCCTGAGGTACGATTTAACAGTTCCTTTTGCACGCTATGTGGTACAACACAGGAACGACATTTCATTTCCATTCAAACGCTATCAAATACAGCCAGTTTGGCGTGCCGACCGTCCCCAGAAAGGACGCTATCGTGAATTTTTTCAATGCGATGTGGATGTGATCGGAAGCAATTCCCTACTCAATGAAGTGGAGCTGATACAGATCATCGATGATGTATTCACAAAACTTGGCCTGAATGCCATCGTAAAGCTCAATAATAGAAAGATTCTGGCCGGAATAGCCGAAGTTATTGGCGAATCAGACAATTTCGTTGCCATCACCGTAGCCATGGACAAGATGGATAAGATAGGCATTGAAAAGGTAAATGAGGAAATGCTTGCCAAAGGTATTTCGCAGAATGCCATTGATAAACTTCAACCCATTCTCACCCTGAGTGGGAAACTCAAAGAAACCTTTTCTAAACTAATGGAAATCCTCAAGGATTCACCAACAGGCCTGAAGGGATGTGAAGAATGCATGACGGTGATGCGTCATCTTAAAGACCTGGAGATCAATACCAAATTTGAACTGGACCTGACCCTGGCGCGAGGCCTTGATTATTATACAGGGGCCATTATTGAAGTGAAATCCGGGGATGTAGCCATGGGCAGTATTTGCGGTGGAGGACGATATGATGACCTTACAGGGGTTTTCGGGCTGGAGGGTATTTCTGGTGTTGGCATTTCATTCGGGGCCGATAGGATTTATGATGTTTTGATGGAATTAGGTGGCTTCCCGGAAGATGCATTGGGATCATCAAAGGTTATGTTTGTAAACTTTGGTGATAATGAAGTAAAATATGCGCTCCCAATGCTGAAGACCTTGAGAAAAGAAGGGATTAATGCGGAGATCTATCCCGATCCTGCAAAAATGAAAAAGCAATTGGGATGGGCAGATAATAAGGGGATTCCATTCATTATAATGGCAGGAAGTGAAGAGATCAAATCTGAGAAATTCATGCTTAAGGATATGAACAAAGGGGAGCAGGAAATACTTTCAGCCGAAGAACTCATTAATAAATTGAAATAATCAGGCTATTTCCGGCTTTATTCATAATTTTACACTTTGAACCTAATAAAAATTATTATGCCAACCTGGATACTCAGGTTTAAGATCAAAATCAACCGTTCCGCACTCTGTTAACTGATTGCTGGCGGCAGCAATAATGCTGTTGCAAAGGAAATATTCCATTTCATTCAATCAGTATAAATAAAGGAGATCATCAAAATGACATATATAATTAAAGGAGCCGGGCTTACCATCGAAGATGTGGTAAACGTCGCCCGAAATAATGAAAAAGTTGAACTTCAACCTGAAGCCCTTAAACGCATCATCAAATGCAGGGCCATGCTTGAAAGGAAGATCGAAGCCAAAGAAATCATGTATGGTGTAAATACCGGCATCGGTGAATTCTCAGAGGTTGTCCTCAACGACGACCAGGTAAAAGATTTTCAGAAGTATCTTGTTTATAATCATGCTGCCGGTATTGGCGATCCAATGCCAATTGAGTATGTAAGGGGTGCCATGCTTGGCAGGATCAACGTCCATGCCCATGGCAATTCAGGTGTTCGCCCCGAGATCACTCAAACACTTGTTGATATGCTTAACAAAGGTGTTACTCCATGGGTGTGTCAGAAGGGCTCTGTAGGAGCATGTGGCGACCTTGCCCCTATGTCGCAGATCGCTCTGCTTTTGATGGGTGAAGGAAAAGCATATTTCAAAGGTGAATTGTATGATGGTAAAGAAGCCCTTGAACGCGCAGGCATTCCCGTTCCGGGATTGCAAGCCCGCGACGGCCTCGCCACCATTAACGGTTCAAACGTACTCACAGCCATGAGTGCCCTTTTTCTTTTTGATGCCAATAACTGGCTAAAGCAAGCTGAAATTGGTGCAGCCATGTCGCTCGAAGCCCTTAAGGCAAACATGAAACCCTATACATCTAAACTCCATGAAGTGAGAGGGTTTAAGGGTGCGATCAGAAGTGCAAATGCCATCAATAAAATGGTAGATGGTGGTGATCTTAAAGAAGGAAGGATTCAATGCAAGGTCCAGGATGCATATTCAATGCGTTCCAGCCCGCAGGTGATCGGTGCTGCTCATGATGCACTGGCCTATGCACGCTCACAAGTTGAGATCGAATTGAATGGTGTGGGTGACAATCCTATCTTCTTCCCTGAAGAAAACATGCAACTCTCAGGAGCTAACTTCCAGGGATCTCCCGTTTCACTTCCCATGGACATGGCAGGAATCGCCATCACTATGGTAAGCGTACTATCAGAAAGAAGGATGAACAGGCTGAACAACCCTGCACTCAGCGTAGGATTGCCTGCTTTCCTTACCAAAGGAGCAGGTATGTTCTCAGGATTGATGCTCAGCCAATACACTGCCGATATGCAGATCGTTGAACAGCGTATCCTCTCGGCCCCTGCCTCTATTCAATCCATTCCTGCAGCTGCCGACCAGGAAGACTTTGTTTCCATGGGCATGAACACAGCCATTAAGAATTTCCAGATCCTCGACAATGCCTATGGCATTCTTGGCATCGAAATAATGGCTGCAGCCCAGGCACTGGATTTCAGGGAGTATGCATTTGGAAAAGGAGTTAGCAAGGCCAAGGAAATCGTAAGAAAATATGTTGAATTTCTCGAAATCGACAGGCCTCTCTACAACGACCACAACGCCATGAAAGACCTTGTAAAATCATGCGAAATCCTTCACGAAGTTGAAAAAGTTGTTGGTAGTTTAGAAAAATAAATCATCGCAGCCATTTTGGCTGTCGCAAAAGAAAAGGAGAGAACTGCTCTTAAAAAAAGGCAGTTTCCTCTCCTTTTTATCTCAAATAATCAAGCATTTCTATGGAAGAAGATCAAAATATCATTGAAAGCAAACCACAGAGACCCCAACTATTAAGCATCCTTTGTATTCTTACCTTTATTGGAAGCGGCCTTGGTATTGCCGGGTTTCTCATGGTTACCCTAAATTACGAAGCTACCATGGAAGCTTTGAAGGTTCTTTATGCAGATATGCCAGAAGCACAATTCTTACTGGAAGCCCCACGCGAGTTTTTCCTTATCTCCATGCTGCTGTCTGCATTTTCATTGGTCGGAGCATTGCTCATGTGGCAGCTCAGAAAAACCGGATTTCACTTTTATACTTCTGCCCAGATTATTAACCTGGCACTGCCCCTGATATATTTTGGTGGAGAATCGAATCCCATATTCAACATTATTTTCACTGCATTATTCGTATATTTATACGCACGCAATCTCAGGTTTATGCATTAGGCAGAAGATATGACAGCTGACGAAAATACACCCAAAACGAAAAAAGCAAAGAGGCCATTCTTCCTTAGCTTTCTTTGTATTATCGGCTTTTCATATACAAGTTTATTTTCGATTTTGTTTGTATTTGGAATGCTTTACTCAACAGGGATCAGCGGCATTATGAATAAGTATTTGCAGCTGTATGATCTCAGCAGACTGAACTTTTTCCTCTTTTCAATCAGCGGATTCCTGATCTTTTTTTCAGCATTTCTGGGGGTTCTCCTGATGTGGAAACTTCAGAAGCTCGGGTTTTACATTTATGCCTTTTCTTCATTGGTATTCCTTTTAATGGAATTCTCTCTTGAAGGAATTTACCTGCCCGACATTATCATCCATATAATATTTATAATCCTTTTCATGATCGCCTTTCCTTTCAAAAAAAGCAGAAGGATTATTTCAGAAGTTTAATCTGGAATTTTTGCTTCGCTTTGAGGTTTAATTTCGATCATTTTCAGTTCCCTGATAAGACTGTCGCACAGAATAGTGAATTCATTGAAATACAAGGAATCCACGGGTTTGGCCGGAGGAGATTTCACTTTTGTTGGATCGATGGCCTGTCCGTTGCGATAAAATCTGAAATCAAGGTGCGGCCCGGTAGCCAGCCCTGTGGCACCTACGTAACCTATCACCTGTCCTTGCTTAACCTTTACGCCCTGTTTGATGCCTTTTCCGAAACCAGAGAAGTGACAATAAGAAGTTGAATACGTACCATTGTGCTTAATGCGAACGGTATATCCTCCCTCCTTGGTCCAGGCAGAAAAAGTAACAATGCCATCACCAACTGCCAAAACAGGTGTGCCGGAAGGCGCGGCATAATCCACTCCTAGATGAGGGCGTCGATATTTTAGCACAGGATGCATCCTGCTATATGAAAAACCTGAACTGATCCTGCTATAACGCAATGGAGCCTTCAGGAAGGTCCGGCGCATGCTTCCACCTTCATCATCATAATAATCACCTGTGCTGTCGGAGACAAAATAACAGGCGTAATTATCATGTCCAACATGATTAAAACCTGCTGCAATCACCTTTCCCAGTCCAATGTATTCATCTTCAACATACAATTCCTCATATATCACCCTGAAGTTATCCCCTTTTTGTATACCAAAGAAATCGATTGTCCAGGCATAAACCTCCGAAAGTTCATTTGCCAGACTGGGATCTGTATCATTTTCAAGCATACTGTTCCATAGCGATGATGTAATGATTCCTGACGTTTTTGCTATCTTTCGAACAACTTCCTTTTCACCTTTTTGAATAAGGAGAGAATCACGGAGGTCGAAAACGACATAATCGGTAGCAGATTGCTCGTATACAAAATAAAGAACCCTGGCAACTGAATCCGTTTCACGGATCACTGAGTACGGATATCCGACCCTGATCTTCCTAACATCAAAAATATGATGGGGTGTTCGCGCTATTTTATCAATAACATTATAATCAACATCATATTCCAGCAGTATATCAGCAAGAAATTCATTTCGTTTAACCTTTTCCCTTATCACCTCCAATGAATCCACAATGATACCATACTCCAGGAGATGAACAATTTCCGGCTCTGCTATTTCTGTCTGCTCTGCATCCTGTTCTGATGGGAGATAAAACGCAGATCCTAAAATGATGGCTATGGTAAAGATAAGAAGCACCCCTATCTCTGCTATCCTGACATTTCTTCCTTTTGTGCTACTCTTCATAATAAATTGGTAAACGCCCTTTGGCCTTCTTTGTTTTTAAAGGGGCAAAAATAAGCAATAAAAGGAATCAACGAAGTTGATAAACCATCGTAAAACCAGGGTGGCCGGATGCCGATACGCCGGGGATAACCACCAGCTTGGGATTATTCACAGTGGCTTTATAAACAAACTTGCCAATAAAAAACCCCAGGGCGGAGCCGAAAATAACATCTGACGCCCAGTGTTTATCATCATATACGCGTGAAACAGAGGCGAGTGAAGCAAGTGTATAAGACAGAACAGGAACCCATATTTTATCCTTATACTCCGTTGCAAAAACTGTAGCTGCAGCAAAAATCACTGATGAGTGTCCGCTGGGGAAGGAAGTAGAGGAATAACTGCCAAATGGCCCCTCCCATATCCTTGGATTCGGAGGATAGTCATCATTCGGCCTGTGGCGTTGTGTTGCATATTTAATGGCATACGTAAAGACTGCTGTAACAGCAATGGCCTTCAGCCCGGTCAATCCTACCCGTACAGCCCGTTGATTATCACTGAGCGCACCCACAGCCCAGAATGCTGCACATAATGGAATGCTGATGATGCCCTGCCCCAATGGCTCAAAAAAATAAGTACTGCTTTGATCAAGTCCTTCGCTGCGATTACGCTGGAAAAAATCCCGGATCACATCATCCTGCGTATACGTAAAGGCCGTAATAGCTGTAACTCCTGCAAATATTCCCCATTGCTTTCCACGCCATCCGACAGGTGACTTTAAAACACCCCAGCTATCAGTGAAATAAGATTTGATATATGAGCCGTTCAGTTTAACTTCTTCTTTTAAAAGCAAGGTATCGCCTACCTCTGCCCTGCCAAGAAAACCAGTCATGACAAAAAACAGGATCAGGATATATCGGATGATAATCAAGTTTTTTTTGGTTTTCTTTCTAATTGCTTTGCTTCCTCCCAGTAAACATCCATTTCTTTCAAATTCATATCAAAAAGAGCCTTTCCATCTTTTCGTGCATGTTCTTCCAAATATTGAAAACGCCTTTTGAATTTCAAGTTTGTCTTCTCCAGGGCATCTTCCGGATTTACGTCAATAAATCTTGAATAATTAACCAATGCAAAAAGCAGGTCGCCGAATTCTTCTTCCGACTTTCCATTGTCCTTCCGGTCAACTTCAGTTTTCAATTCATTCAATTCCTCTATCACTTTATCCCAAACCTGGTGATCCGCTTCCCAATCGAAGCCCACACCACTGGCTTTTTCCTGCATCCTGTAGGCCTTTACCAATGGAGGCAAGGACTTTGGCACACCCGAGAGCACCGATTTACGGCCTTCTTTCTGAATTTTAATCTTTTCCCAGTTATCAAGCACTTCCCGTGCGTCCTTAACTTTTGTATCTCCGTATATATGGGGATGCCTGCTGATAAGTTTTTCATTAATAGACTCAAGTACATCTCCAATGTTGAATGCATTCTGCTCAGAACCTATTTTCGAATAAAAAACAATATGCAACATAAGATCACCCAATTCCTTTTTGATCTCGTCAAGGTCTTGTTCAAGAATGGCATCGGACAATTCATAGGTTTCTTCAATGGTAAGATACCGAAGGCTTTCAAGGGTTTGTTTCTTATCCCAGGGGCATTCAGCCCGCAGCTTATTCATGATATCCAGCAAACGGCTAAATTCTGAAAGTTCTTTATTCATGTAAAAAAGTATTGGATACTTGCAAAGGTATCAATATTATCCCACAATAATGAGCAATGAATGGCTGTTTAAAGGAGATGAACGGCATAAATTCACTAATTTTGCCAGTTCGCTGAATTAAGAGTGCAAAAGCACTGTTGTAAGGGAAATAAATGAATAGCCAGCCAATCATAAATATACCGCTTAAGAGATTTCACACCCTCTTCATTATGGTTTTCCTGACCGTTATGCTTACACTATCCCAGCTAAGCAAAGCATACGCACAGGGAGGCAGGCAGCATGCCCATATAGGCTCAAGCCTTATGGTTGAAGGAAAAGCCGGTTATGGATTCCTGATACCTCACAAACTGGAAATGGAAATATTCAATGCCCATTTCCCTTCATTCGAGATCAGTATTTCAAAACAAACTTTTGGAAGTGCCCGCTGGGAGTTTATGTATGCTTATCCGATTGTAGGAATAGCCTACTGGTATTCAAATCTTGGCACCTCCCCTTACCTGGGAGATGTTCATGCTGTATTCCCCTACATTAACTTCCCAATCAGCCCGAATAAATCAACCCGATTATACTTCAGAACCGGTGTAGGCCTGGGATATCTCACAAAGCGGTTCGACAGGCTTGAGAACTATAAGAACATTGCCATTGGCTCCCACCTGAATGCCGCTGTCAGCCTTTCCTTTGAACTCAGGGCCAAACTGGCAAGCAGGCTGTACTTAAATACCAGTATCTCATTAACTCATTTCTCCAACGGGTCAATGAAGACTCCAAATTACGGGATTAATATCCCATCCATAAATGCCGGACTGGCTTATAAGCTCAGCAAAGAGAACGCTTACCAGAGAAGCAAAATGCTACCCGAACTCTATCCTTATGAATTCGATGGAAAAAAATGGTTTCAGGTTCAGTTTGGAGCAGGAGTAGGATATAAAAACATGGAAGCAGAAATAGGCGGATCCTATATGGTGTATGCATTGTATGCAAACGTACTGAAACAGATTAGTTTTAAAAGCCGGCTGGGAATTGGTTTTGATGTAAGTTATGACGGAACCGATAAAAGGATTCTTGAAACCACTGGCGGGGAAGAACTTAATAGCTTTATGCCTGTGGTAAAAACCGGAGGTAATATTGCCTGGGAACTCATGATCTCAAAAGTGTCTCTTATGTTCAACATAGGCGGCTATTTCAGTGGTGCCTATAAAACAGAGGGCGGCATTTATGAAAAAATCGCCATCTGGTATTACTTGAACGAAAACATTTATACATCACTCACCCTGAAGGCACATTATGCCCGGGCTGACTACATTACCCTGGGAGTGGGTTATAATCTCAACATTAAATATTATTAAGGGAGCCTGATGAAAAAAATAATATATATCATACTACTCTCCCTTCTTCTTGTTTCCTGCGAGAAGTTAAACCCCGGTGATTGCTTTAAGAATTCCGGACAAGTAAAAGAAGAAAAAAGGGAATTGGCTACCTTTTCCTATCTGAACATGAATAATAATGTAGATGTATTTATTACATATGCACCTTCATATTCCGTAGTCGTAAGAGCAGGATCCAACGTCATTCCTGGTATTAAAACCGTAGTATCCCAAAACACGCTTACAATCACAAACGAGAACAGCTGCAACTGGGTCAGAAGCTATGATAAACCAATAGAAGTACATATCAGCACTCCTGTATTGGACACGATTGTTTACCAGGCTTCAGGAAACCTCACATTTGTAAATGAGTTCAGGGCCGATTCCATCAAACTTGATGTGCTGGAAGGTGCCGGCAGCATTCATTTATGGTTAAACACCACCATAAGTACCTGCAACCTTCACTATGGAACAGCCGACCTTAATGTCAAGGGGACTGTACACATCAGCTACCTCTATTCAGGAGGATATGGCCCTGCTGACCTTCGAAACCTGAGTACGGGGTATACCTTTATGACCAGCAACAGCACAAATAACTGCTTTGTCAATTGCAGTGGTGAACTTGAAGTAAAGCTCAACAATGTTGGAGATGTATATTACTTTGGGAATCCGCCCACTGTGAGCCTCTTTGGCACCGGGACGGGAATGCTAATTAAACAATAAGAGAGTATATATTCCATTGGGCATGCTCCAATGAATAGCATGAAATCTTGAGAATTGCTTCTCGGATGCTTATGTACCTAGTATGACCTGGCAAATACGACCCTACGCTCAGATGGTTTTCCGCTAAATATACATTTACCTGTTTCCTTGCTCTCATCATTCATCGGAATAAGACGGATGGTTGCTTTGGTTTTATCTTTTATGGCCAACTCGGTTTCAGTTGTACCATCCCAGTGTGCATATACAAACCCACCTTTGTTCTCAATCAGATCTACAAATTCATCCCAGCTATCGGCACGATTGGTATTGTCTTCCCTGAAGCTAAGGGCCTTATTGTAAAGGTTTTCCTGAATCTGTTCAAGAAGGTTTTCTATTTTATGGTCAATATCGGCCATTTGAAGCACTTCCTTCTCAAGTGTATCCCTGCGGGCCACCTCTATGGTTCCGTTTTCCATATCACGCGGTCCCAGAGCCAGTCTTACAGGCACACCTTTAAACTCATATTCGGCAAATTTCCAGCCCGGCTTGTAAGTATCCCTGTCGTCAAACTTTACAGAAATACCACGTGCTTCAAGTGTCTTTTTGATCTCATTGGCTTTCACTGAAATTTCCTCTAGTTGTTCCGGTTTCTTATAAATAGGAACGATAACAACTTGTATCGGAGCTAATTTTGGCGGCAGCACCAGGCCCTGGTCATCAGAATGTGCCATTACAAGTGCACCCATTAAACGCGTTGAAACGCCCCAGGATGTAGCCCAAACATAATCCAGTTTATTTTCCTTGCTCAGGTATTTTACATCAAATGCCTTTGCAAAGTTCTGGCCCAGGAAATGAGAAGTTCCGGCCTGCAATGCCTTTCCATCTTGCATCAGTGCTTCTATACAATACGTATCAACAGCACCCGCAAAACGCTCATTGGCCGTTTTCACACCCTTTAAAACAGGCATCGCCATGAATTTCTCTGCAAAATCTGCATATACATTGAGGATAAGATGAGTTTCGTCAATGGCTTCCTGCTTGGTTTCATGCGCTGTATGCCCCTCCTGCCAGAGAAATTCTGCCGTGCGAAGAAACAATCTTGTCCGCATTTCCCATCTGACAACATTTGCCCATTGGTTTATCAGGAGGGGAAGGTCACGATAGGATTGAATCCATTTTTTATAGGTATCCCATATAATCGTTTCAGAAGTTGGCCTGATGATCAATTCCTCTTCAAGTTTCGCATCTTCATCTACCACAATACTTTTCCCGTCTTCTGAAGTTTTAAGTCGATAATGGGTGACAACAGCGCATTCCTTGGCAAAACCTTCCACATGTGCGGCCTCACGGCTGAAAAAGGATTTAGGAATAAACAATGGGAAGTATGCATTGGAGTGGCCGGTGTCTTTAAACTTCTTATCGAGGGCAGCCTGCATTTTTTCCCATATTGAGTACCCATATGGCTTAATTACCATGCAACCCCTTACAGCTGAGTTCTCTGCGAGATCAGCTTTGATTACGATATCGTTGTACCACTGCGAATAATTCTCTTCTCTGGTTGAAAAATCTTTAGCCATATGAACTTTGGTATAGTATTTGCAATTTCTATGTTGAACGCAACAAAAATAACAAATTGAAGCATACACTACATAACTACACACTAAATAACTACCGAAAGGAGTACACCATGAAAACTTATCTTATCTTATTTGTATTTGCAATCTTTATTCTGTCCGCTTGTTCAACTCAAAAAGGGGCTGACATTGCTTACGATGATGTTTATTATTCGACCAAACCTGAATCGAAAACAACATCAAGCAAAAAAAAGAATAATGAAGCAGCATATACCGCAGCTGAAGTCTCCACTTCCAGTGAGTTTGTTTCTTCAGAAAGCTCAGCTTCCAATGAGTTTGATTATGGAAACGAAAATACTTACTCAACCTCTGAATATTCGGAAAGCGAGTTTGAAATGGATGAATATTACGACTATAGTTATTCGGCAAGGATACGAAGGTTTCATGAACCAAATCCCGGATACAGTTATTATGATAACTACTATACCAATAACTATTATTACGAATATGATCCCTGGACTTACGGCAACAGCATCTATTCCAATTACTACTATGGCTATCCTGCATATTACGGTCCTACTGTATCTATAGGATTCGGTTTTGGATGGGGATACCCATACTACGGATGGGGCTGGCCTTATTATAGTTATGGTGGTTATTATGGTTGGGGCTACCCTTACTACAGGTATGGATGGGGTTACGGATACGGTTACGGATACGGTTACGGATGCTGCTACTGTGGTGGATATTACCCTTCCCCATATTATTATAACAGCTACGATAACAACTCCTACTATTATGGATCCAGAAACAACAGGGGATCCAACACCAATGGCAGCGGAACAGCCTATGGCAGGGATTCCAGGTCATTTGGAGAAGATTACGAAGATGCCCTTTCTATGGGATCTGGAACCAGGGTTTCACAATCCGGAGGAACATCTCCAGCTCAGGGAAGTGGACGTCAATCAGCTGATGCTTACTCACAGACAAGGACTGATGTATCTGCCGGCAAGAGTGAGAATCCTTCAAGCAGCAGAAGCGAACCGCTGGGGACAAGAACAGATGCCCGTGAAACACCTTCTTCACAGAGCAGATATACACCCAACGAAAGGACAAGCCAAACCCGCACAGAATCACCAAGTGCTCAAAGACAAACACCTACGGCACGCGAGGAAGGTACAAGGACAGCTGCAGAAAGATATACCCAGTCCAGAGAAGAGCCTTCTGTTAGCAGACAAGACCCAGGTCAGGGAAAGACCGGCGATCGTTACTCGCCAAGCACACCTGCACCCAGGAACGATCAAAATGCAAGTCGATCTACACAAAGTCCTTCAAGGCAGTACCAGACTGATAAAGCAGTACCGACAAATCAGCGCTACAGCAAGCCTAAAACTTATGAATCACCTGATAGCAGGACATCTCCTTCACAGAGGTACCAGTCTCCTTCTAACAATTCAAGATCAAACGTAAGCAGTCCTCAGACACAAAGCAGTACATCGCGTCAGCAGGCAGAAACAAGAACAAGCAATCAGAATAACAACAATTATTCAACACCTTCAAGAACACAAAGCAGGAGTTATACTCCACCGACACGCTCAAATAGTAGCAGGAGCTATTCAGCACCCAGCAAGAGCTACTCTTCACCATCTAGATCATCAGGAAGCTATTCAAGCCCTTCACGTAGCTCAGGATCCAGTGGCAGTAGTGGAAGAAGCAGCGGAGGAAGCAGTGGCGGCAGCAGCGGTGGTGGAAGCCGCGGAGGTAGAAAATAAACCAAACTTTAACAAGGAAATCAATTAGGATGAAAAGATATCTTATAACTTTATTTCTTGCCACACTCATCCCCGCACTTGGGATGAGCCAGAATGCGACAGATGCCCTCAGGTATTCCCGTCTTCAAATTGGCGGAACTGCAAGATATATGTCGATGGGTGGTGCTTTCGGAGCACTGGGTGCTGATTTTACAAACCTTAGTACAAACCCCGGGGGACTTGGCCTGTACAGAAGCTCAGAGTTTGTTTTTACACCTTCTGTTCATGTTGGTGCCAGCAACTCAACCTATAATGGCTTCAGCGGATCTGATTCAAAAACCAACTTCGCTTTAGGAAATGTAGGTTACGTATTTACCCGTCCACTTACAGGAAAAAACAGCAGTGGATTCAAGTATTTTCAATTTGCCATGGGAATAAACCGCCTGAATGATTTTAACAGGAGATACGTAATGCAGGGAGAAAACTCCGAGAATTCACTCCTGGATACCTATGTTGAAAATGCCCAGGGAATATATTATCAGGACATAGAAAACAATCGTGGAGGACAATATGGATTTGACCTCTACCCTGCATGGTGGACTTATCTTCTGGATGCAGACACTACGACAAGTTCATACTTCTCACCCATCGCAAATGGCGGGACCATGCAACGCAAGATCATGGAGCAATGGGGATCAATGAACGAATGGGAATTTTCCCTGGGAACTAATTACGAAGACATATTATATCTGGGTATGTCATTCAGTATACCATGGATACGCTATTTTGAACAATCTACCTATACAGAAATCGATATTGCCGATACCATATACGACTTCAGCAGTTTCAATGTTTCCAACAGACTTGAAACACGAGGATCAGGATTTACATTCAAATTCGGATTCATTGTAAGGCCGGTGGATTTTATCAGGATTGGTGGGGCTGTACATACACCCACATGGTTTAACATGCGTGATTATTGGGATGTTTATATGGAATCCAATTTTGACAATGGTGACTTCTACACACAGGCATCTCCATACGGGAACTACAACTATAAACTAACGACCCCAATGCGCCTGCAGGGCAGTCTTGCATTTATTATTGGGAAGTACGGGATCATCAGCGGGGAATATGAATACGTGGATTATTCCACTGCAAAATTCCGCTCCTATGATTATGGATTTTTTAATGAAAACAACGACATCAGCCGGAGTTACGGCAAAGGGAACAATTTTAAGATAGGGACTGAATGGCGTTCAGGAAAATTCAGCTTCAGGGGAGGCTATGCATATTCCAACAGTCCTTTCCAGAATGGAATTAACGATGGAAGCCTGAGTTCATACTCAGGTGGAATAGGATTTAAGGATACGCACTATTTCATAGACTTTGCCTACGTATATAGCATCTCTCAGGAAGATTATTATCTATACGGAACAGAGAACATTGCTGTAAACCCGGTATCAAACGAACTGAAAGACCATAGGTTCCTGATTACATTCGGAACAAGGTTCTAAAGCCATTCACTATATCTGATTCAAAGCCACTATTATTCACTAATGGTGGCTTATTTGTTATAAGGCTCTAATAAAGAATAATGTCTATATTTACATTTCGTTTGACTCATAATGAAGAAAAAGCAACTCATTGAGATCATTTGCATAATAGCCGGAATCAGCCTGGCAATAAAAGCAATTGATTACCTACAGTTTTTTATTACCGGATTTTTCCAACTCCTCCAAGGGCATGGCTACACTGAGTTCTACTATTTCTTTATTTATCTCACAACGATAGTTATTTACATTCTTGCCGCTTACATTTTGATTTCCAGGGCGAAAGGAATTTCCCGGGAGATATGCAAACGATTGGATCCTTCCGATATACTGCTCGACCTTGATTCATCCACTGCACTTGAATATGCCATGATCATAATTGGTGGTATTGCCTTCATCTCCGGCCTTACCAGTTTCCTGGGCAGCCTGGTCCGCAGCCTTACCATGGAAGGGATTCTTACAATTTCCGGAAATTATATTTGGTTGAACGGCCTCATTAAAATGTTGGTGGGTGCCCTTGTTATATATAAGGCCAAAGCCCTTGCCCGACTGGTAAAAAGATAATTGATTATTTCACTGATTCACTGATTTCCCCAATCCTGTTTAAACCTGCTTTGGCTTTCTGGGCTATGCTGGTTCTGTATTCAAGGTTATCCATATCCAGGCATTTTTCATAATACATTTCAGCAAGCTCAAGGCGACCTTGTTCCTCATGGATCATACCCGACTGTAAAGCGGCATTGGCAGCAAAATACCATGGGGATCCCTTCCCTTCCAGCACACACTTATCATACCAATCCAATGCTGTAGCAAGATTTCCCTGTGCATGAGAAATCCGGCCTCTTCGATAGGGATATTCCAGCTTGTCTTTGATTCGATCGAATGAACCTTCACAAATATTCAGAATGCTATCAGCTTTGTAGTAGTATCCTCCATCGAATAGCAAGCGAGCTTTAAGCAATTCAATATTGGGAATAAAGCCGGATATTGCCTCAGACAATGCCAACTTATCACCATCCGTAAAATCATCCCCATACTTTTCTACTTTCAGCATTAGCTCTTTATACTTAAGTGTATCCCCTTTCAATAAATTGATCCATGCGAGTCGTTGATATGCTGATTTCATGTAGCTCTGACCCTTGAAATTTGTCGTAAACTTCAGAAAATATATTCCGGCATCGTCATCAAGCCTGTTTAATTTCGTAAGTCCGCTGAGGTAATCCAAATAGTAAAATGGATAATATTCTTTCCCATGCGGGTGATTCACTAACAATTGAATGGCACTGTCGTTATGTGCATTCTGCATTAGGATACGCGACAAGGAAAATGTAAGCATAAGATTGTCCTTTGCAGTACTATCATAGAAAGGCAACAGTTCTATTGCCCTATCACGGTCAGCCTGCAGATTAAGATCAATGAAAGAAAGGAAAAACAATGCTTCTCCCTTTAAATATCCATAGCCCAGGGCATCTGCATTTTCCAGAACTTCTTTGAGTTCATTTCTGCCCTGCTCAACAGAGCCATCCATAGAAAAGAGCCTGGCTACCCATTTAAAATTATCAGGGATAGTCCCTATCAGGGCATGCATGATTCCAAAGCCTACCTTATCGTGATAAAATTCAGGATACAGTTCCTTGTTTTCCGCCAAAAGCAGGTATGCCCTCCTGATCTCTATTCCTGCCGTGAAATAGGAAGCGAATTTAATCCTGGCAAATGCCCATTGAAGATTCATTTTCGCAAGCAATGACCTGTACCATGGAGAATCCATATCACCTTCCGACAACAATGTCATCCTTTCTGCTCGGAATTCGATCAGGCTGTCGAAAACAGCTTCATCTTCACTTACGAGGATGCTCAGAAAATCAATATAATTATCGAGTATAACAGGAATCAGGTTATCCGGATTCTGATTTCTTTCAGCCGTAATATATGAGCTTGCTTCATTAAATTTCAGGGCAGTGATAAGCTCATGTGCCTGCTTGCAATTATCAGTATAATTGTATTGGCCCCTCAAGATAAGGCCTGAGAACAGAAATAATATCAGGATTAGTTTTTTCATGCATGAATACTCATGATAAAGGTAAAAAAAAGAGGAACAGGCAATGCCCATTCCTCTATTATGTATCTATAGTTGGTTTCTTTATACATTATCCACTGCAGACGCAATGTCCTCATCGACAAGAATACGTCCGCAATATTCGCAAACGATGATCTTCTTGTGCATCATGATATCCAGTTGGTGCTGAGGAGGAATTTTATTAAAACATCCACCACAGGCATCACGTTCAATTTTAACAACTGCAAGTCCATTACGTGCATTCTTACGAATACGGGCGTAAGCAATAAGCAGGCGATCTTCAATCAGCCCATGTTGCTTTGATGAAAGCCCTACAAGATCCTTTTCCTCTTTTTCAGTTTCAGTAACGATATCATCCAACTCGCTTTTCTTAACCTCGAGGTCTTTTTTGCGCTCTTCAAACAAATCACTGGAGATTTTGACTTCTTCAGTCTTATTTTCAAGGTTGATCTTGTTCTCGTTGATGCGTTTTTCAGCCAATTGAATTTCCAGGGTTTGGAATTCAATTTCCTTTGAAAGAGAATCATATTCACGATTGTTTCTCACATTCATTTGCTGATCCTCGTATTTTTTGATCAGTGCCAGGCTGTTTTTGATTTCTTCGTGTTTGTCATTGATATTTTTCTCAATGGCTTCTATTTCTTCCTTAAAATTATTCACCCTGGTTTCCAATCCAACGATCTCATCTTCCAGATCCTGCACTTCCAACGGAAGTTCACCTCTGATGATCCTGATTTTATCTACCTGTGAATCTATTTGCTGGATGCTGTATAATGCTTTTAAAGTCTTTTCGACTTTCTGTTCAACTTTTTCTTCTTTTAACTCCGCTTTGGTAGCCGGGGCTTTTACTTTCTTTTCAGCCAGAGTTTCTGCTTTAGCAGCCTTCTTAGCAGGAGCTTTTACTTTTACTTTCTTTTCAGCCGGAGCTTCTGCTTTAGCAGCCTTCTTAGCCGGAGCTTTTTTGGTTGCAGTTTTCTTAGTAGCAGGTTTTTTCTCAACAGGCTTTTTAGCAGCAGTTTCTTTTTTCGTCGTTTTTGCCATGTCCGAACACTTGGGTTTTATAATTTACAAATAACGAACCGCATTGGTATTTACTTGCGAAATTCGGAGTGCAAAGGTAGGGAATTTTTCATTAAGTAGCTTATAAATCAATTCTTTTGTAAACTGCTCAGTCTCAAAATGCCCTGCATCTGCAATAAGCATCTTGCCATCCGTCTCAAAAAACTGATGATATTTAATATCTCCTGTAATAAATATATCTGCTCCTGCCGATAATGCCTTCCTGATCAGGAAACTTCCTGACCCACCACAAACTGCCACTTTTTTGATTTTTCTCCCAAGCAATGCTGAATGCCTCAATGCACCTGTCCCCAGAATCTTTTTAATTTTTTTGAGGAATTCAAGTTCATCTTCTGCTACGGCTATCTCTCCTATCATCCCTGCCCCTGCCGTTGCATATTCATTTTTTAGCGGATAAATATCATAGGCAACCTCCTCATAAGGATGTTCTCTTTTTAAGACATTGACCACCCTGCCGATCAAGTGATCGGGAAGAATAAGTTCAATTCGACTTTCTTTTTCGGTATGCAGTTTTCCCTTTTCCCCAACAAATGGATTTGTATTTGCACCTGCCCTGAATGTGCCATAGCCATCCGAATTATAACTACAGCTATCGTAATTCCCGATATGGCCTGCGCCAGCAGAGAAAAGTGCATCACGAAGCTTTCCAGCATGTTCGTCAGGGCAAAATGTAACAAGTTTATTGAGCTTTCCTGACAAGGCTTGTAAAATCGTTGGATCAAGGATCCCAAGTTTTTCACAAAGCATTGCATTTACACCTTTACTAATATTGTCAAGGTTCGTATGTATGGCATAGATGGATATATCCTTCTTAATCGCCTTCAATACGATCCTCTCAAGTTCATTTTTTCCGGTTAAACTTTTCAGCCCAGAGAATATCAGCGGATGATGAGATATGACCATATTTAAACCTCCCTGTATCGCTTCTTCCAAAACTTCCATCGTAAGGTCAAGGCAGATGAGTGCTCCAGTAAGCTCTGTTTCCGGGTTTCCGATCAATAATCCGGAATTATCATAAGACTCCTGTAAGTCAAGGGGAGCAATGCTTTCAAGATAATTTGATATATAAGATAATTTCATAGTATTCGTTCTTAATCCCAAAATTAATGCATTTTTCATCAACCCAGGGATTATTCGTACTCCGATAAGTGATATCCTGAAATTTATCTGCTAAGAATTGTTAATTCCTTAATATTCGTGTATATTTGAGAAAAAAGCGTTGTGGTTCAGGAAGAATTAAGAATTTAAAATTTTTTAAATAATAAGAAACCTGGATTAATTCGTATCTTTCAACAATGAATATCTTGCGTATATTATTATTTCCCTTTGCCTGTATTTATGGCCTCATAATGGCCATAAGGGGTAAATTTTTTGATTGGGGAATACTTCGTTCCGCAACATTTCCGCTTTCCATTATTTCTGTTGGCAACCTTTCTTATGGAGGCACAGGAAAAACTCCCATGGTTGAATATCTGATCCGGCTTCTTGGCGAAAACAATAAGATTGCCACACTCAGCAGGGGCTATAAGCGAAAAACAACCGGTTTTGTCCTGGCAAATGAGAAATCAACTTTTGAAGAAATTGGTGATGAACCACTGCAATATAAAACCAAGTTCAGCAATATTGAAGTGGCGGTGCAAGAAAGACGCAGAAAAGGAGTTAAAAATCTCATCAAAGAATTCAATGATCTGGATGTAATCTTACTCGACGATGCATTTCAGCACCGCTATGTGAAACCAGGGCTTTCCATTCTCCTGACTGATTTCCATAAACTTTATATCAATGATTATCCATTACCCGCAGGGACTTTGCGTGAATTCAGGTCAGGATCCAAACGTGCAGATATTATTATCGTTACCAAAACCCCGGGAGTATTGTCACCCCTGACACGTAGAAGGATCACTTCCCTGATAAAGCCTAAATTGCATCAGAAATTACTTTTTTCGTATATAAAATATGGTGAGCCGATCCCATTATGGCAGGGAAACGGAGAATTGTTAAAAAAGAGATATAATACCATTCTTTTGTTTTCCGGGGTAGCCAATTCCTATCCTTTGCAGGAGCATCTTCAAAATATATGTCATGAGCTGCATGTTATGGACTTCCTGGATCACCATAAGTATACTATTCAAGACCTGGAGAAGATCAAAAATAATTTCGACAATATGTTTACGCGGAATAAGGTGATCTTCACAACAGAAAAAGATGCAATGAGACTCGATAAGTCAGCGCTGGGTGAACTGATCAAAGATATACCGGTGTTTTATATTCCCATCAAGTTCGAGTTCCATAACGGAGATAGTATTATCTTTGACGATCAAATTCGCAAATATGTTGAAAAAGATAAAGGAGACAAGCAACTTTCTAAAGCAAAAAACAGGATTCACACCTGAGTTCGGCATCATTCTTGGCACCGGACTGGGTGGCCTCGTAAATGAAATTCAAGCAGAGCATATCATAGAATACAAAGAAATCCCAAACTTTCCCGTATCAACAGTAAAAGGCCATCAAGGAAAACTTATTTTCGGTAAATTAAGCGGAAAGAATGTTGTTGCCCTGCAAGGTCGTTTTCATTATTATGAAGGCTATAGCATGCAGGAAGTCACATTCCCCATCAGGATATTCAAGGAAATGGGAATCCGCATTCTCATCCTTTCAAACGCCAGTGGTGGCTTAAATCCAAATTTTTCCGTAGGAGATATCATGTTCATTGAAGACCACATCAACCTGATGGGCACCAATCCACTTATCGGGCCCAATGATGATGCGCTGGGTCCCCGCTTCCCTGACATGAGTGAACCATATAATCATTCGCTCCGTGAAAAGGCACAATTGATCGCAAGAGACCTGGGTATTGAGTACCAGACCGGAGTCTATGCTGCTGTTACCGGACCAACCTTTGAGACCCCTGCAGAATATAAGTATGTGCGGATCATTGGAGGTGATGCCGTGGGTATGTCAACCGTGCCGGAAGTAATCGTCGCAAGGCAAGCAAATTTGCCATGTCTTGCATTTTCGGTCATTTCTGACCTTGGAGTTGAAGGAAAAATTGTTGAGATCAGCCATGATGATGTGATTGACTCAGCCTCCATTGCCGAGCCGAAGATGACAAAAATCATCAAGGCATTTATCGCCGGAACGGATTAGGAGGTTCCTCGTCCATCGACATATTCAATACTTTGATACGCCAGGTATCCCCTGGCTTTATTCTTTTGTTTTGAAGAGGCACCAGCGCATAACTGAATGCCACCAATCCTCCACTGATCAGTAGTGTTGTTTTATCTACGATGGTAGGATTTCCGGTGATCGCATTATTCACCACATCCAGGACGAAATATCCTGCCCCGGCAATTCTGGTGATCTTAGAAACGAAGCTTAAGCCCCATCTTGGCCTGATAATACGTTGAATATCCTTCAGCATGATCTCATCATCAAAATTGAGCAGAATACTGGTATCGGTTACCTCATGCAACGTACCGCTGTGTTTTTCACCATAAGGATGCGTCCTGACTGTGATGTTATCACCGACTGCATACTTGTAATTCTTAAATTTCCCTGCTTTCTCCACAAGTAAAATCCGCTGTGAATGTGCCACCACTGTGAGTATCAACAGGCAAAAAAGCAATATGCCACGAATCGTTTTCATTCAATTTATTTGGAATGATGAAATTAACATTAATTCCTTTATCATGCCAGTTTTTGCACACTAAAACAAATTCTATAATTTTGCATACTGAGATCCATGTAATATCTGCGGCACCATGACCGTTGATGAATGGAGTATTCATATTGTGAACACCTAAAGACAACAATTGTTATGAGACCCTTTATTCATATGTTATTTTTCCTTGCCGTTATAATGCTGTTGTTTTCTTCCTGCAGTCAGGATGAAGTTATTCGTAATAAAGCTGTGATAAAAGGAAACTACCTGCCTTTTGATGAATACATTTACCTGAATAAGGTAAGCGCGAATAATATAAAAACACTTGATTCAGCCAATCTTAGCAATGGTGAGCCATTTATATTTGAAGTGAATGCAGAAGATTATACTGTGTACAGACTGGCTCATAAAGATCTGTATCCGATCATGGTAGTAGTGAAAAATGGAGATACCGTTGACATTACACAAATTGGAAATAAAGCATGGCCATATTTGATTAAAGGTCCTGAGGAATGCTTACTACTGACCAATTACCTGGAAAAATTAAATCGCGACCATTTCAAGGTTGATTCACTTTCTGTCGTATTTCGCAACAGCCAGTCAGATCCTGATTTTGTAAATATCAGAGAATATCTTAACAGCGAATTTATTGCATTGCATGAAGGACATAAAGCATTTGCAAGAGAATATGTCAGTGCGCATCCCGCTTCTATTTCATCCATCATTATCATTAATGGATTTTTCAAGGAGTTTGCACTTTTCAACCAGCGCGACGACTTCGGATATTATGAACTTGTAGATGAAGCTCTGATGAGCAAAATGCCAGATAACAATCATGTTAAAGATTTTCATTCCCAGGTTGAAAACATCCGGGCTTCAAATGAATATGAGTTAGAAGCAAGAATGCGTCTCAGCCCGGGCAGGATCGTACCTGATTTTGAAATACGATCCCAAAACGGGGAAATGGTCGGTCCTAAATCCCTGGAGGGGATGCCCTTGTTAATATACTTCTGGGCAGGAGCAGATGCTAAATCACGCCAGATAAACCCTGTCATCAGAGAAGCATACAATGCCTTTCACAAGCGGGGCATGGAGTTTCTTGCAATATCCTTCGATAAAGATCCTTCCGTTTGGGAAGCAGCCATTAAACTGGACTCTTTGCCCGGAATTCATGCCTCAGATCTTAAGGGGGCCGGTTCACCGGTTCAAAAACTCTTTAATTTAAAAATGCAGATACCGGCCTATTTCCTAATTGACTATAAAGGACGCATTTTCAGACAGGGAAAAGATTTCCTCCATTTTCAAAAGGATATCATTGATTTGTACAATCAAGACCCTGATGCTTAACGGGAATTTCTTAATATTGTAGAAAAAACCATTCAATGGCAGCATCCGGCAATCGTACTAAAATATACTTCGCTTCCGATTTTC
>CAZASJ010000004.1:61360-68146 GCA_964487735.1 uncultured Bacteroidales bacterium
GGAATTCCCCACCATGCAAGCAGCCTTGAAAGGGAAAAACACTTTGTGAACTGGCTTGATGAAGTAAAAAACGATGCATCAGAGATCTTTCTGATGGGAGATATCTTTGATTTTTGGTTTGAATACAAAACAGTGGTGCCAAAAGGATTTGTACGCTTACTTGGCAAATTGGCTGAGATCACAGATTCCGGTATCCCTATCAGCCTTTTCCGTGGCAATCACGATGTATGGGCTTTCAATTATTTTGAGAAGGAACTCAACATCAAACTATACCGCGATCCCAAGATCATGGATTTTTCAGGCAAGAAATTTTACCTGGCTCATGGCGACGGATTGGGTCCCGGCGACCGTGGATATAAATTCCTGAAAAAAGTTTTCGCCTGCCGTTTCAACCAATGGCTATTCCGCTGGCTGCATCCCGATCTTGGTGCCAGGATGGGTTTGTATTTCTCTAAAAAAAGTCGCTATGCCAATGTAGCCAAAGAAGGAAAGAAAGATGATTCCAACAACATCAAGGATGAAATGCTCTATCGTTACAGTGAGGACATGCACATGAAGCACCCTGATGTAGATTATTTCATTTTCGGCCACCGCCATCTTCCTACACAAGTCAATCTGGATGACAATACCCAATTGGTGATCCTGGGCGACTGGATTACAAATTTCACCTATGCGGTTTTTGATGGAGAAAAACTGGAATTGAAGAAGTATTAGACAACAGCTGCCGGGTACAGCTTAAAAGATTCCTCCCAAAGCAAATTTAAACTCGACAAAACTTCCCGGCCCGCCAATATACCACCAGGTAGGATTGTGTTCATAGGTTCCTTTAGGAGAATTATCATACTCTGTAGGATAACTTACAGGTAAATATTGAAATCCAATATTAATATCAATATAAGTATGCTTGTTATTGCCCACAGCAAAATAGGAGCCAACGGCATAACCAAAGCCACCGGTCCAGAAATAGTACTCTATCGAAACAACATCTTCTCCCTTGTAGGGATCAACATAATTAAGCTTTGAAAAATCAAAATAGCCCAACAATGCGGAAGCTTGTATATAAAACCCTAATGCCTCATGGCGTACAAAGAAATACCTGAATGTAGGCGTCGCTTTGAATCCCGTATATACTTCGCTCCCAAAAATTTGCCGACCATGATAATACCAATCAAAGTAAAGGCCAACAGAATACCTGGTTTTAAAGAATCGCTCATACCTTAAGCCCAATGCCCCGAGTATGAATTTAGTAGGAAGAAAAGCAATTGCATTATTTCCGGAAGGCTTTCCATAAACTGGCTTTTCCCTTTTCTTAGGGTTCATTCTGACATCATAAGAGCGGGTTGGCGTCCTCCACCTTGAGTTCATGGGGTAATAGTCGGGGTGAAAAAAGTATAATTTATTGGTTCGTCTTTTAAGTGTGATCTCGTACTCACCTTTATCATCACTTATTGATGTAAAAACAGAATCTTTAGTATATATCTGAACATCAGGAATTGGTTTCAGGGTGAACCTGTCATGAACGCGACCACTTACCGTTTTCCCTTTCTGCCCATGTGTTGAAGAACTCAGTGCTATTAAAAACAAGAATATTGTCAGAAAATATTTCATTTAGTATAGGTATTAATCCATTCCCAATTCATGCATTATAAAACTATAAATATCGGCATATTCCCTCACCAGTCTTTTCCCTTTTGTTGCTCCAAAATGCCCTGCATTTTTCTCAGTCTTAAGCAATATTGGATTTATCTGTGCTGACCGGCTTTGCAGCTCTGCCGCAAATTTGTATGAATGCCAGGGAGGGACTCTCTCATCATTTTCAGCAGTATAGATCAGCATAGTGGGATAATTAATACTGTCAATTATGTTTTGATAGGGTGAATACGACAATAAATTGCAGAAACTCAGGCTGTCATGAACCGTTCCAAACTCATCAATATTAAAATGCCCAACGGTAAAATCTTCCAATCGAAGCATATCCGATGGAGCCATTTTCGGGATCACCAGTTTAAAAAGATCAGGCCGCTGAATGGCAGCTGATGCTACCACAAGGCCACCGTTTGAGCCTCCTGTTATGGCAAGTTTTTCCTGTGAGGTATATGCACTATCGATGAGATATTCTGCTACACTGATAAAATCCCTGAAAGAGTTTGACTTATTAAAGCCTTTGCCGCCATCTTCCCAGTCTTTTCCCTTTTCACCTCCACCTCTGATATGTGCATAGACATAAATGCCTCCTTTTTTTATAAAATCAACGATACAAGGATCAAAACCGGGATCTGACACTATACCAAAACCTCCATAGGCTGATAGGAGTGTTGGATTTGTACCATTTCGTAAAATCGATTGATCGTACACCATGATAAACGGAATACTCAGGCCATCAAAAGATAAACATTCTTTCTCTTCATATACGATCTCTTTAAACGAAAAACTTAATTCAGTTTCCTGAACCAATTCCTTTTCAAAAGTATTCAGGTCCAGCGTATAAACTACAGGCGGAATGGTGTATGATTCAAAATAGAAATATATTTTTTCACTTTCCCAGCCACCACCAATAGCTGAAACAGATGTTGCAAACGGCAATTCCAATGAATACAAGAGCTCACCATCATAGTTATAAATGCATATGACCGGATGCTGGTTTAAGCGGTAAATGGCCAACAATTTATCCTTGAAAATTTTTATAGAAACCAATAAAGCATCCTCATGGAATGGCGGAATAAGCTGCCATTCAAATGGGTTTTCAGGGTTGATAAGAATAATGCTGCCATTGTTACTCTGATAGTGGGTTGAAGCAATTAACTTCGCATCATGTGAACCATAAAATAAAATATCGTGATCCAGGTTCATCATCAAGGGCTTCAATTTTTTATCATCCGATTCAAAATCAATATAAAATACATTGAAGATGCCATGCTGTTCATTGTCTTCTTTTAATATAAAATAGCGTTGGTCCTGACTTGTCAGGAAATGATAGGAAATGCTTGGGTTTTTACGCATGAATATCAATTCATCTGCTGACTGATCGTCTCCCAGCTTGTGATAAAACACTTTTTCTCCCAGATTTTTCCCAAACTTATCCGGCTTTGGAAATGTTGAATAGAAAAATCCTTCTCCCTTCCAGGCAAAATTGTAAACTTTCAGGTCTTTCAGGTGGTCACGGTTGTGAATACCATTTTCAAGACTTACAGACTTTAGTTCGGTCCATTCACTACCATTGCGGTTAAACTTATAAATAAGGGTTTTCGAATCAGGGGAAACATAATAGCCACTTATTGAGATCTCATCAGAGGTAGATATGGATTTTGGCTCAACGAGTACAATGGGATCGTCATCAGGGTCTTTCCAATAAATTAATGAAGGCATATAACCACTATCGTCATATTTCCATCCAAAGGTGTATTTTCCCTCCAGTTCAGGCAAGTCATAATCCACATCCGAGTAAATGAGCATCGACATTTCAATGTCTGTTTTATGAATGCATCTGCTGAGGTAACGTTTTGAGCGTTTATTCTGTGAATCTACCCATTGCCGGGTTTCCTTTGTATCCACATCTTCCAGCCAGCGATAATTATCCGTCAGGATATAATCATTATAAAAAGTATCTACAATTGGTCTTTTTTCTGTAACAATGTTCTTAAAGCTCTGAGCATGGGTAAATGCAATAACACCAAATAACAGAAGTGTAAACAGGGATCTGTTCATGAGAGATGGAAGTTTATCCGTATAGTAAAGATAAGAAAAAAGTTTAGTATAAAAAGTACTTGGAGTACTTGGAGTTTCTTTAGAATAGGTATACAATACTAACTTCCGACTCCCGGGTTTTCGTATCCGATATCCGGCACCTGGAACCTCAATTAAACAAACTTCTCGATCAGTTCGACCAGGCGATTGGCATAGCCCGTTTCATTGTCATACCAGGCAACAACTTTTACAAGTTTGTTTTTATCGCCCAACACGGCTGTCAGTCCTGCATCGAAAATAGCTGAATGGGTATTTCCAATTATATCAATAGAAACGATGGGATCTTCAGTATATTCCAGGATTCCTTTCAGGTAAGTTTCTGAGGCATCCTTAAATGCTTTATTGATCTCTTCAACGCTTGCAGTTTTTGAAAGTGTACAGGTAAGATCGGTCAATGAGCCATCGGGCACGGGAACACGTATACCTGCCCCCCCCAGGTTATTCTTCAGATGAGGGAATATACGGGTAGCTGCCTTGGCAGCACCGGTGGTTGTGGGTACGATGGAATAAGCAGCAGCCCTGGCCCTTCTGAGGTCTTTATGAGGAGCATCAATAAGATTCTGGTCGCGGGTGTAGGAATGTACGGTGGTGATGAAGCCTTTCTCAATTCCCCATAGCTTATCAAGGATCATGATCAATGGAGCTACATTATTGGTCGTACACGAGGAATTGGATAGAATCACATCATCTTTATTGATCACTTCGTCGTTTACGCCCAGGACCACATAGGGTACTCCTTCGCTTTCGCCCTTGGCCGGAGCGGATATGATTACTTTCTTAGCCCCTGCTTCAGTGACGTGCCGAATGGCATCTTCTTTTTTAACAAAGAAACCGGTCGATTCAATTACGACATCTATATCAAGCTCCTTCCAGGGCAGTTTGCCGGGATCCTCTTGCTTAAAAACCCTGATCTTCCTTCCGTTTATCTCCAAATAATCCTCACCACTACTCACTTCACCATCAAATGCACGGTGGACTGAGTCATATTTGAACAAATGCGCTAGTGTTCCCGGACAAGTAAGGTCGTTTACGGCCACAAGTTCCATATGAGTGTTATGAACCATTGCCCTGTAGGTGATCCTTCCAATCCTTCCGAATCCATTTATAGCGACCTTTATCTTTTTCATTAATTCCTTGATTTTATTTGATATTGCAAAAATATTGAATTTAAGAATGCGTTATCCTTTATTCCGTCAGATATTAGTATTTTTGATGTTGAAAGGATGAATACTGCTTACTGGGAAGCATACACAAGAAACCAGCAGTACTTAAAAACACAACCTACATAAGAACAAAAGAAAAATTAAATAGATACGAACTCATTATCAAACAAGTATTATGGAACACGTTAAAAAGTATATTGAAGAGAATAAGGACAGGTTTCTTGATGAACTATTCGGTTTGATCAGGATTCCTTCAATTAGTTCTGAATCAGCTCGCAAAGATGATATGTTACGCGCAGCAGAATATTGGAAAGAATCCATGCTGAAAGCAGGTGCCGACAAGGCAGAGATCATGCCTACTAAAGGAAACCCTGTAGTATATGGGGAGAAGATCATTGATCCATCAGCTCCAACCGTCCTCGTATACGGCCACTATGATGTAATGCCGGTTGATCCTATCGACCTGTGGAAAAGTGATCCTTTTGAACCGGAAATTCGCGATGGCAAGATTTTTGCCCGCGGTGCGGATGATGATAAAGGACAGGCATTCATGCATGCAAAGGCATTCGAACTCATGGTGAATACCAACTCCCTGCCCTGTAATGTTAAATTCATGGTAGAAGGAGAAGAAGAAGTTGGTTCTCCAAGCCTTCGTAAATTCTGTGAAGAGCATAAAGAATTACTTAAAGCGGATATCATTCTTGTATCTGATACAGGCATGATTGCTCCTGATATCCCATCCATAACCACCGGACTTCGCGGACTGGCATATATGGAAGTTGAAGTAACCGGGCCAAATAAAGACCTTCATTCAGGCCTTTTTGGAGGAGCGGTTGCCAACCCCATCAATATTCTCACAAAGATGATCGCATCGCTCACCGATGACAAGAATGTAATTACCATTCCAGGTTTTTATGATGATGTTGAAGTAATCAGCACCGAAGAAAGAGCAGAAATGGCTAAAGCACCTTTCAATCTTGATGAATATAAAAAGGCACTTGACATTAAGGAGGTATGGGGTGAAAAAGGATACAGCACCAATGAACGCACAGGTATCCGACCATCACTTGATGTAAATGGCATCTGGGGTGGCTATACCGGCGAGGGTGCAAAAACCGTCATTGCTTCAAAAGCATATGCTAAAATCTCTATGAGATTGGTCCCTCACCAGGATCATATTAAGATCGCTGAGCTTTTTGAAAAACATTTCATGGCCATCGCACCTGAATGCGTAAAAGTAAAAGTTACTGCACTTCATGGAGGACAAGGATATGTTTCACCAACCGATATGATAGCATACCAGGCTGCTGACAAAGCATATACCGAGGTTTACAAGAAAAAACCTGTTCCTGTGCGCAGTGGTGGAAGCATCCCTATCATCTCAACTTTTGAAGAAGTTTTGGGGATAAAATCCATCTTAATGGGATTCGGCCTGGAATCAGATGCCATCCATTCACCCAATGAGAATTTCCCCCTGGAGCAATTCTTTAACGGGATTGAGACGATACCGTATTTTTATAAATACTACACAGAAATGATGAAATAATAAAAGGCGGCTCCTTGAGCCGCCTTTTTTATATAAAGTCAGGATTTTAAAGTATAAGGCTTGTTTATTGCTTTAGCAATTGTTGCACAGAAACACCTGCAACATCTATTATCCGGACAATGTAAACGCCTGCATTCAGTGAACTGATATCAATTGCCTGTCCGGAGCTGACTGAACCTTCCAGGAGTTGCTGTCCGCTTACATTAAATATTTTATAATCAATAATGGAAGGTGAAGTTGATTTCAGAAAAACGAGCTCTCCAGCAGGATTGGGATATATCCTTATATCGGACACTTTACTCAATTCACCAATTTCAGTGGCAAGGATGGTAA
>CAZASJ010000004.1:68156-96288 GCA_964487735.1 uncultured Bacteroidales bacterium
TAAAGCTCTGTTCTTCAGCAAATGGAGATCCGCAGTAAGCCTGATCAATTGACTGGACACTCCAGTAATAGGTTCCCTCTGTGAGTGCTACCACCATTCTTGTTACTTCTGCATTTGTATTGCCTATTGCCTGGACACTTCTGAATCCGGTTTCTGCATGCGCCATTGGTGCGATCACATCATTGCCTCCCTGTATTGTGCCAATACGGAGATTATAATTCAGTCCTTCCTGTGGTGTTTCCAGGTCAGTTGCCTTATCCCAACTAAGATTAACTGAACCAGCCTCCACCAATGAGATCAGGTTTGATGGTGGTGTAGGCAGGCTGTTGACAACATATTCATTCCCCCCTGCAGCATTCAGGATCATTTTGGTATACGGCGTTTCTCCCGGTGTCATCCCTGTTAGCAGGAAATCCAGATCACCATCATTGTCGAAGTCGGCCCATGCTGTTCCGGCACGGATAGCACCTGAGATACCTGCATCCATTTCTTCGTTAAATCCATCCGGATCGTTCCTGTATATCTTGGTAGCACTACCACCACAGCATCCTGTTTTTCCTGACATGAGTACGTCAAGGTCGCCATCGTTATCATAATCGCCCCAGTCTACGCCGCTGGTTGAAACCCCTTCCATTGTATGGGACAATGAATCAATTGTGCCATCGCCATTGTTTGTATAAACCAGAAACAAAGGTTCAAGAAAAATATCAAATCCTGTGATGGAGATATCCATATCGCCATCATTATCATAATCTACCCAATCGGTCGTTCCCGAGAAGAGGCCAACCATTCCAAGGTCGACAAATTCAAATGAACCACCATTATTCACAAAAACGCCCGAAAAGTAACCTCCTCCAGTATCTCCTGCCAGCAATAGATCAAGATCTCCATCATTATCAAAATCGCCCCAGGCTGCCCTGGAGTTCTGCAGCTGGCCAAAATCTTCTTCGAGCAGGTTGAACGTTCCGTTTATATTTTCATACAATTCCACTTTCCAGTTTCCAGTTATGAGGACGTCGAGGTCGCCGTCATTGTCAAAGTCGCCCCATGCGCCATGGCCATATCCCACTCCGGAGAATCCAGCATCGTACTCTACAAAGGTTCCATCATCATTGCGATAGATCAGGGAAATATTTCCTTCATCATAGGTTTCTCCGGTAAGCAGAATATCAAGGTCATTATCATTGTCAAAATCGCCCCATTCCAGTGAGCCGTCTTTTACGCCTTTCATTTCTGCAGAAATATCTATGAAAGCACCCTCATCATTCCGGTACAGGTATGATCCATACATTCCACTGCCTAATTCTCCGCAAACCGCAACATCCAGATCGCCGTCTTTATCATAATCGCCCCAGGCCACATAGCTGCGTCCCACACCAGGAATGCTGGTGGCAATATCTTCAAAAGGTTGGGCAAGAAGGCCGGAAGAAAGAAATATAAAAAGGCTGCAAATGAGAATTGTGAGTTTCTTCATGAGGTTTTCCCGGGTAAGATTGTTCGTTTTGATGGCTAAAATAATAAAAATATGTAAGTTACAGCATATGATAATTTTCGCTTAACAGGTACAATTGTAAAAGAGCTCACAGGTACGGGTACCTGTAAGCTCTTTTTAATTGCCAAAACAGTGCGTTCTTATTCTCCGTATAAATCAACAAAATGTTGTTTCCCTTCCTTCAGGAACTTCACAAATGCATCTACATCCAGATCATAAGCCCTTGGTCTGACAAGGATCTCACCTTCATGACCCAGAAGCACATAATATGGCTGGGCATTGATGTTGAAGTTATGGATCTGTAGATCTGCGTATATCTTGCCAACAGTTTTTTTAAGTTTTCCATCTGCACTGGAAAGAACCCATTCACTTTCAGGTACAGCCGTTTTATCATCCACGTAAAGAGCTGCAACAATATAGTCTTCCTGTAATATTTTAAGTACTTTAGGATCTGACCATACATTGGCTTCCATTTCACGACAGTTTACACAACCGTGTCCGGTAAAGTCAATGAATAGAGGTTTGTTCAGGGTTTTTGCACAAGAAAGAGCCTGTTCATAGTCAAAGTATCCTTCCAGTCCGTGGGGAAGATGCAGAAACTCATGATATTTTGCTGTTTCACAGGTTGAGGGCTCATCATCATCCGGTGCCATCAACTTAACATTTTCCCGAACAATAGCATTCAAGTCAAAATCATGGCTTTGTGCGGGTGGCATATAGCCGGATAAAAACTTTAGTGGAGCCCCGAACATTCCGGGTATCAAATAAACCACAAAAGAGAAAGTGATGATCACCATTGCAAGTCTGGGTACACTGATAAATTTCACATCGCTATCGTGAGCAAATTTGATCTTACCCAACAGATAGAAACCCATCAATACAAATATTACGATCCATATCGCCAGGTATACTTCCCTGTCGAGAATGCCCCAATGGTAGGTCTGATCTGCGATACTCAGGAATTTTAGTCCGAGGGCAAGCTCCAGGAATCCAAGAACAACTTTTACCGAGTTCAGCCATCCACCTGATTTCGGCATTTTGCTCAGCCAGGCAGGGAAAAATGCAAATAGCGCGAATGGAAGGGCAAATGCAATGGAGAACCCCAGCATGCCAATGATGGGTTCCAGCCAGGCACCTGTAGCAGCTTCAACAAGTATGGATCCAACGAGTGGGCCTGTGCATGAAAACGATACCAGTACCAATGTGAATGCCATAAAAAATGGGCCGGTGATGCCACCGCGTTCTGCATTCTTATCTGATTTATTGATCATCCAGCTTGGCAATGTAATTTCAAACATCCCAAAAAAGGAGGCAGCAAAAATCACAAATATGAGGAAGAACAAAACATTAGGCAGCCAATGAGTTGAAAGCCAGTTGGCAAAATTAACTCCAAGAGTAAGTGCGATCACCGTTCCGATCACGGTATATATTAGTACAATGGAAATACCGAAAACAATGGCCTGGAATTTCCCCCTGGCCTTGCTTTCGCCTTCATGCATAAAAAAACTCACCGTCATCGGGATCATTGGAAAAACGCATGGGGTAAGGATAGCAATTAGCCCGAAAACGAAAGCAAGAAAGAAGAGATCCCAGATTGAGGAATACTCCAGCCCTTCCATTTTCATTTCTTCCAGTATGCTTTTATCCTTAATGATCTCTACTGTATTTTGATACTTTCCGTCAGCAACGACCTCAATTGTATTGGCTGATACCGCACCATTGAAAGAAAATTCGAACGCTACATCCTCAGGAGGGAGACAACGTTTATCGTCGCAACACATATAATTCAATGCACCGCTTACATTCACAGGAGCATCGGTAAGCAACCTAATTTTTTGCTGAAAAACTGCTTCATCAGCAAAATATTTCAAGACCATATCAAAATTTGGATCAAACTCCTCAATTGCCTCTGATTCTGTCACTTCCCCAATAAGTTCATACAAAGAAGTATCGCCCTCAAAGTAAAAAGTAGTGGCAGGTGGTGCCATTGGGATATCCTGGGAATATAGATGCCAGTGCGTTTCAATATCGGCTTTGAATATTAGCACATATTCCCTATCACCGCTTTTTTCATTTGAAAAGCTCCATTTAACAGGCTCCAGAATTTGAGACCATGCCATTGAACTGATCAGAACAACAAAAAGAAAAGTCAGAAAAGTCCGCATCCCGGGTAGTAACTTAATAACTTTCATAAAATTTGATTTGAGACCAAAAATACAAGAAATATAAATAGATACATGACTTAATACCCTATATATTTGGGTATTTGTTCATAAAAAATGTTAAGCAGCCTGAAATGCTTAAGCCAGTTTAATCTGAAATATTTTTTCTGTATCAGGCATTACTTTATACCGATCATCTATCCTCTCGCCAACGATCCATACAATATCCTTTCCGGAGCAAAGCACCCATGTCCTTTCCTTTTGGATGATGGAGAATTTCTCATCTATGAAATAATCACTGAGTTTTTTTCGGTTTTTCATCCCGAGCGGAACAAACAGGTCTCCTTTACACCAGCGACGCAATGTTAATGGAAATGATAGCAGGCTTCGGTCAATGGATGCGATCTGTTTTGTTTTTGGAATAGAATACCTTAATCCATCAAAACAGGAAAAAGTCAAACTGAGAGGCTCATTGATTTGGGATTGAGATTCTTCGATGAGATATTCGATATCATCCGATTCCTCAATGACCCGTGGAATGATCAGTATCTTTTCCCTGTCGATGATCATTTTATGGGATGAGCTTAAAAATGTCTTTCCGGAGATGCCGTCAAGGGCGGGTACAATATTCTTTACATCATTATAGCTAAATCCAAAATCGGAAATAATTTCATACAGAAAAGACGGCATCGGTTCAAGTTCCTTAAGGCCTGCTATATCAAGGGATGTGATATCTTCTTTAAAGCTGACAATTCTTTCTTTTTCCTTTTTAACAGCTTGCCTGAAAATCTTTTCTGTTTCACTGAGCCGGTTGATATTTGCGGTCATTTCTTCTCTGAATCCGGGATTCATTTCAAGAAATACGGGCATTAATTCATGCCTGATCTTATTCCTTAAATATTTTATACTTTGATTTGATTTGTCTTCCCGAAAAGAAAGATCATTAGCCTTGATAAAATCTTCGATATCCTTTCGATAAGCAAACATCAATGGCCTGATCACTTTTCCTTTCCTGATCTTGATTCCATGCAATCCTGCAATGCCGCTACCGCGCAAAAGATTAATGAAAAAAGTTTCATTTTGATCATCAAGATGATGAGCGATGGCTATGTGATCGTATCCATAGGCACTGGCGATCTCTTCAAAAAATTCATAGCGAAGGTCTCTGGCTGTCATTTGAATGGATTCACCATTTACTTCGGCAATTTCACTGGTATTGAATGATCGGAAATAACAGGGCACCTTGTGTTCTTTTGCCAGTTTCCTTACAAACAATTCATCTTCATCTGAGTCCGCTCCCCGCAGCTTAAAATTACAATGAATCATGGCATATTTACATCCTGCTTCCCTGAACAACTCAGCCATGGCAACAGAGTCCATTCCACCACTTACAGCAAGAAGGATTTTATCCTCCGCAGCGAATAAATGATTGTCATTAATAAATGATTTGAAAAGGCTGATCACAGAACAAAGTTAATGGATATGATCCTCTTGCACAATTGGACATCCGAAAAGCAACAAACTATTTTAGTCAACCATAAAGGAATTCTGTTCAATAAGTTCCTGTAACGTACTATTTCCCAGATTCTTCTTAGCATGTTCAACCTGAAATTCCAGTTCTGCTTCATAGGTATTTGTACACTCACAGGAACGTATCACTCCGGTAGCAACCGGATATTCAGGTAATGTCATCCTTACCAGCATATAGTGCGTAGTATCATCCGGGTTATCGACATCATGAATTAGAATATCTTTTTCACTGATCCCATTTTCGCCTATAGTAACCACTTCAAGCTTAGAGCCTTTCAATATGAGTCCTTTATTTTTTTCCTTACCAAAAATCATTGGTTTGCCATGCTCCAGATGGATTTGGTGATCATCACGTACTTCTTTGCCGGTAATTTCGTTGTGAATCCGATTATTGAAGATCACACAATTCTGCAAGACTTCCACCACTGATGTTCCCCTGTGTTTTGTTGCTTCGAGGAATACTTCTTTCATTCTTTTAGGCTCCGTATCAACCACACGGGCAAAGAAAGTACCCTGTGCACCCATAACAAGTTCTCCTGGTTGGAATGGATTTTCAATGGTCCCGTCAGGGGATGTTTTGCTAATACTTCCTTTTGGTGTTGTAGGAGAATATTGGCCTTTGGTTAAGCCATAAATCTTATTATTAAAAATAATCACATTCATGTCAATATTCCGCCTGACCAGGTGAATAAAGTGGTTTCCTCCAATAGCCATGCTATCACCATCTCCGGTAATATGCCAAACATCCAGTTTTGGATTGGCTACTTTTATTCCTGATGCAATCGCAGCACCCCTCCCATGAAGACCATGGAAACCATAGGTGTTCATATAATAAGGGAAACGGGAAGAACACCCAATCCCTGAAACGAATACCACATCTTCTTTCCTGACATTGCTTTCGACCAATGTACTTTGTATTGCGGAGAGTATGGCAAAGTCACCACATCCTGCACACCATTTTACGACCTGATCGCTTTTAAAGTCTGCTTTTGTATTCTGCAGTTGTTTTGTTTTAATTTCATCAGCCATGTTTTAACCCTCCAGAATTTGGTTGAATTTTTCCTTCAATTCATAAATCATAAATGGGAGTCCTTGTATCTTATTATATTGAAGATATTTAAAATCAGGGAGATTCATTCTCAAATATCCAACAAATTGACCCATATTGATCTCACAAACAATAATATTTTTAAATCTGCCAAATACTTCTGCAGTATTTTTAGGCATTGGTTTTATATAATTGAATTGAGCAAGGCTGACCTTCTTTCCCTCCTCCTGCATATCTTTTACTGCCGAAATAAGTGCACCATAGGTTCCACCCCATCCAACAACAAGCAGATCACCACTTTCCTCTCCGATGACTTTAAGGTCAGGAATAACGTCCACTACCTTTTGCACCTTTTCTTCACGAAGGAACGTCATCCGCTCGTGATTCAATGGATTATGTGATACTGTTCCGGTTATATCTTCCTTTTCAAGTCCACCGATGCGATGCCTCATTCCTGCTTGTCCGGGAAGGGCCCAGTATCGTGCAAGGTTTTTGGGATTACGTTCATAGGGCTGATAATCTGAATTATCAGCTATAAAAGGTGGTTTTATTTCAGGCAGGTCTTTCACCACGGGGACTTTCCACAGTTCCGAACCGTTGGCAAGGTATCCGTCGGTAAGTAAGATTACCGGTGTCATATGTTCAAGCGCAATCTTTCCTGCTTCAAAAGCAAAACGGAAACAATTGGCAGGTGTGCTGGCGGCAATCACAACACATGGGCTTTCACCATTCCGGCCGTAAAGCGCCTGCATAAGATCCGATTGTTCAGGTTTTGTTGGAAGACCGGTTGCAGGTCCGCCACGTTGTACATCAATAATCACCAATGGAAGCTCGGCAATTACTGCAAGGCCAATGGCTTCGCCCTTAAGCGCCAATCCTGGGCCAGATGTTGATGTAACTGCAAAATCACCCGCAAAGCTGGCTCCGATCGCAGAATTAATACCGGCAATCTCATCTTCCGCCTGGAAAGTCTTCACGCCAAATCTCTTCATCTTCGATAACTCCTGCAGGATCTCTGAAGCCGGAGTAATAGGATAAGAACCCAGAAAAAGCTCCATTCCTGAACGGTTTGCCACAGCCAAAAGGCCCCAGGCCGTTGCAATATTCCCGGTAATATTCTTGAAACGTCCTGTACGGTTCTTTATAGGATTGATAAGGTATGTGGTACGCAATGCCTCAACAGTTTCAGCATAGTTGTAACCTGCCCTCAGAACCCGTTTATTCGCTTCTGCAAGTAAAGGTTTCTTGGCCGCGAATTTATTATCAATAAACTCTTCACCAAATTTCAAATCTTTATTAAAAAGCCAGTACAGAATTCCAAGAGCAAATTGATTCTTGGTTCTTTCAGCGGATTTGGCATCCACACCCAGATCCTTAACGGAAGTCTTACTTAGCTGTGTGATAGGCGCTTTTACAACATTATAGCCATCGAGGGTTCCATCTCCAAGGGGATCCTCAATGAAACCAGCCTTTTTGTAATATTTATTATCAAAGTTATCGATATCAATAATAATCGTTGCACCCGGTTTCACCCATTTCATATTGGCTTTCAAGGCAGCAGGATTCAATGCTACCAGTACATCCGCCAGGTCACCTGGAGTATCTACTTCCTTATGGCCAATATGGAGTTGGAAACCTGAAACACCGGCCACAGTGCCCTGAGGGGCCCTGATCTCAGATGGATAATCAGGAAATGTAGCCAGATCATTTCCGGCAAAAGCAGAAGTATCTGATAATTGACTTCCGCTGAGCTGCATGCCATCTCCGGAATCTCCGGCAAACTTTACGACAACTGCATCTACTTCAATGACATTATTCGTTTTTTTCGACATAGGTCCTGATGGTTAAATCAATCCTGCAAAGTTATAAGTTTTATATGTTAACATTCAGCAATTATCAACAAAATTTTAACCTCCTGTTAATCCATTATTATACCCTGACAAACAAGCCGTTATATATCCACTGTTTTATTTAGAACTGAAATAAATTAGTTGATTCCTTTTCAAAAATATTCGTTCGTAAAAAATATGTGCTTTATATTTGCAGAAAACTTTTTTATCTTTAAAAAACTACAATTATGGCTTACAAAATCACAGACGACTGTACTGCATGCGGAACATGCATCGACGAATGCCCCGTTGAGGCTATTTCAGAAGGTGATATTTACGTTATTGATCCTGACGTATGCACAGACTGCGGCTCATGCGCAGATGTATGTCCGGTAGAAGCAATCGAACCGGAATAAGCGATCTGTAAAACATTAATGATAAAGAAGTCCCGCAATGCGGGACTTTTTTTTTGCCTTGTGAACAGAAGGCTCCCAAGCTTGTTATATATTATTTTGAACCATTCTTAATTATTTATACCTTTGCAAGACTGTACAACCAATCGATATGGATACACAATCCTTTATAAACAGTTCCGATCCGGATACCATAGATAAACTATATCAGGATTTTCTTATGGACCCACAGTCTGTCTCCGATGATTGGCGTCTTTTTTTCGAAGGCTTCGAATTTGCACGGGCTGATTATTCCCCACGAACAATAACAGATGAAGAATACCCATCTGAATTCAAGGTAATAACACTGATCAATGCCTATCGGCAGCGTGGTCATTTGTTTACCCTCACAAACCCTGTAAGGACCCGTAGAAAATACACTCCGGACCTTCATTACACAAACTTCGGTTTCGAGGAGGCTGATCTGAACAATGTATACCAGGCTGCTGAAGACATTGGTATGGGACCTGCCACCCTGGGTGAGATCATTAATAGGCTGGAGCATATCTATTGCGGAAGCATTGGTGCAGAGTTTATGTACATCAGGCATCCTGAAGTAGTTGGATGGCTGAAAAGTCAAATGGAAGATGATGGGAATGTAATCAATTTTAAAAAAGACCAAAAAAAAGACATCCTTCGAAACATCAGTAAAGCCGTTCTTTTTGAAAAATTCATCCATAAAAAGTTTCCCGGGCAAAAACGATTTTCCCTTGAAGGAGCAGAAGCGCTGATTCCAGCACTTGATGCCATCACACAAAAAGGTGCAGAACAAGGTATTAAGGAATTTGTGATCGGGATGCCTCACCGTGGCAGGTTGAATGTCCTGGCCAACTTCATGGGCAAACCATATCAAAACCTTTTCCATGAATTTGAAGGAGAAGAATATGAAGAAGAATATCTCCTTGGTGATGTTAAATATCATCTCGGTTATACTGCTCACAGGAAAGTGGGTGACAAAGAAATTAAATTAACTCTTTCGCCAAATCCATCACACCTGGAAGCTGTTGATCCCATAGTAGAAGGCATCTCCCGTGCAAGGCTCGACAAATATTATAAAGGCGATTACAAGCGCCTTGCCCCTATCCTTATCCATGGTGATGGATCTATTGCAGGACAAGGAGTTGTTTATGAAGTGCTTCAAATGTCGGAACTGTCAGGTTATCGCACCGGTGGCACCATACACATTGTGATAAATAATCAAATCGGTTTCACTACGAATTACCTGGATGCACGATCAAGCACCTATTGTACGGATGTAGCCAAGACAACACTCAGCCCTGTATTCCATGTAAATGGAGACGATGTTGAAGCAGTTGTATATACGATACAGATGGCAATGGAGTTCAGACAAAAATTCCACAAGGATGTTTTTATTGATCTTCTCTGCTACCGCAAATACGGGCATAATGAAGGTGATGAACCCCGTTTCACCCAACCCATTCTTTACAAGATCATTGAAAAACACCCCAATCCGCTTGAAATTTACAGGAAAAAGTTAGTAGAAGAAGGGATTATCAGCCCGGAAGAAGTTAATGAAATTGAAGAAGGGATTACAACAATCCTTGATTCTGGGCTTGATGAAGCAAAAAAAATGGGTAAGGCCAGCATAGGTTCTTTCCTCAAAGAGACCTGGCATGAGATCAGAAAAGCCCGTCCTTCCGACTTCGACAGTTCACCAGATACAGGGGTGGAGGAAAAGGATCTTTTAAGAATTGGGAAAAAAATATGTTCCCTGCCGGGAGAGGAAAAGTTGTTTAGAAAGCTCATCCGACTTCAGGAAAACCGTTTAAAAATGCTTGAAGAAACAGGCATGCTGGATTGGGCCATGGGCGAATTGCTTGCTTATGGAACCTTACTGGATGAAGGCATTCCCGTTAGATTGAGCGGCCAGGATGTAGCCAGGGGAACCTTTTCACACAGGCATGCCGTCTTAAAGATTGAAGATTCAGAAAAAGAATACCTGCCACTGAATAATATCAGCAAGGATCAGGCACAGATTGAGGTCTTTAATTCTTCACTATCTGAATATGGTGTATTGGGATTTGAATACGGATATGCCCTTGCATCTCCCTACTCATTAACCATATGGGAAGCTCAATTTGGAGATTTTGCCAATGGCGGTCAGATTATTTTTGATCAGTTCCTGAGCAGTGCTGAGGATAAATGGAATGTTATGAACGACCTGGTCGTTCTGCTGCCCCACGGTTATGAAGGACAGGGGCCAGAACATTCAAGCGCCAGAATGGAACGCTATCTTCAACTTTGTGCAGAGGATAATATGCAAATTGTGAATGCCTCCACGCCTGCAAACTTTTTCCATGTTATCAGAAGGCAACTAAAGCGTGATTTCAGAAAACCACTGATCATATTCACCCCTAAAAGCCTGCTCAGGCATCCAGCCTGTGTATCGCCATTGAAAGATTTAAGCACTGGTGGATTTAAAGAGGTGATCGATGACCCGGAAGCAGATCCTAACAAAGTCAAGCGTGTGATCTTCTGCACGGGTAAGATTTATTATGATCTCCTGGAAGAAAAACAGCATAAGAAGATCGATGACACGGCGATCGTAAGACTCGAACAAATTTATCCAATGCCTTTGAAACAAATGAGGGCCGTTATTGAAAAATATAAATTCACTAAAGATTGGGTATGGACACAAGAAGAACCTGTGAATATGGGAGCTTTTCCTTTCTTACACCTTCATTTCAACGACTTAAAATTCAGGCTTGTAGCACGGCCTGCCAGTGGAAGTCCGGCAACAGGATCAAGCAAATTCCATGTGATCAGACAACGTAAAATAGTTGAAAAATCATTTGGTGAATGTAAATGTCCAATGGTTGACAAAGAGTGTAGAATGGTATGCATTGGTAACAGATGGCGTACCTTTGACGTAGAAATAAAGAAAATGGGAGATGATGTAACTGCCGAATCATTCTCTGCTGAACACAAGGTATAAGGACAACCAAATATTTTTGAAAAAACATCCACATGATCGTAGAAATTAAAGTCCCCAGCCCGGGCGAATCCATCACCGAAGTACAACTGGCCAACTGGCTTGTTTCTGATGGCGAGCAGGTAGAAAAAGACGATGAAATTGCAGAGATCGATTCTGATAAGGCCACACTTACCATAAGTGCCGCAGATGGAGGTAAGATCAGCCTGATGGCCAGTGAAGGCGATACCCTTGAGGTTGGATCCGTTCTTGCCACCATCGACACGGAAGCCACCGGAAACATAAAAGAAAAAACAGGTCAAAAGCAAGACGAAAAAGCGACAGGTGCTGAAGTAAAAGGGGCTGCTCATATAAAGGAAGAATCGAAGGTAAAAAAAGAAATACAGCCAGAAGCCAACATAGAAGAAAGCATCATACACCTCTCGCCTCTGGCTAAAAAACTGCTTCAGGAAAGTGGAAGCACTGAGAAGGAATTTGAAGATTTTCTGAGAAAATTCAGGGCTGGCAAAAAAGACGTTGAGTTCTTCATGAATGAAAGAAACAAGCAGGCAAGCCCATCCACCGCAATAAGTTCTTCTTCCTGGGGCGGAACCCGTGATCAGGAAAGGCAAAAGATGAGCACCCTGCGAATTAAGCTTTCCGAAAGGCTGGTTGCTGTTAAGAATCAAACAGCCATGCTCACTACATTTAATGAAGTGAACATGACTCCCATTATAGATATCCGCAGGAAATACAAGGAAATTTTTAAAGAGAAATTCGGGGTTGGGCTCGGATTCATGTCCTTCTTTACCAAGGCAGTATGTATTGGACTACAGCATTTCCCAAAGATTAATGCACAAATTGATGGCAACGAAATCCTGATGTATGATTATGCAGACATCGGAATTGCCGTTAGTGCTCCCAAAGGGCTTATGGTACCTGTTCTGCGAAACGCAGAACAGATGAGCCTGGCAGAAATAGAACAGAATATCAAAACCCTGGCTTTAAAGGCAAGAGATGGGAAACTCAGCTTAGATGAGATGAAAGGAGGTACCTTCACCATCACCAATGGTGGCGTATTTGGTTCCATGCTTTCCACCCCAATTATCAATCCTCCTCAGAGTGCCATCCTGGGAATGCACAATATCGTTGAACGTCCGATTGCAGTAAATGGCAAAGTGGAGATCCATCCGATAATGTATGTTGCATTATCATACGACCATCGCATTATCGACGGAAGTGAATCTGTTGGGTTTCTGGTTAAGGTGAAAGAAATGCTTGAAGATCCTTCAAAAATGTTGCTGGGAGGAGATGATCCGGTTAAGTCACTCCTGCAGATATAATAATCCTATGCGAAAAAAAACAGATTTTCTGGTTATAGGTTCAGGCATTGCCGGACTCATATATGCCCTTAAAGTAGCAGATCATGGGAAAGTCTGCATTCTTACAAAAGCAGTGGTCGAAGAAACTGCTACCAAATATGCCCAGGGTGGAATTGCGGCAGTGATGTATACTCCAGATACCTACGAGAAGCATATCATTGACACCATTGATGCAGGCGATGGTTTAAACAACAAAAAGATCGTAGAAATTACCATAAAAGAGTCTACCGCAAGGATCAGGGAACTGATCGAATGGGGAGCAGAGTTTGATAAAAATGCATCCGGAGAATATGATTTGGCAAGAGAGGGAGGACATTCTGAACACAGGGTCTTTCATCATAAAGACAGTACAGGACTTGAAATTGAACGGGCATTGATTAACAGGATCGAAGAGCATCCGAATATCGAAATATTTGAGAACTTTTTTGCAATCGATCTCATTACTCAGCACCACCTTGGTCATACACTTACACGAAAACATAAGGACATTGAATGTTATGGTGTATACGCCCTGGATACTAAGAAAAAGGAGATATGGACCATATTGTCGAAGACAACAATGCTGGCAACAGGTGGCACCGGAAATATATACAGCAATACGACGAACCCCGCCATTGCAACGGGTGATGGTATTGCCATGGCATACAGGGGTAAGGCTTTGGTTGAGAACATGGAATTCATTCAGTTTCATCCGACGGCTTTATTTCACCCCAACGAAAAACCTTCTTTTCTCATTACAGAAGCACTGAGGGGTTTTGGGGCAATATTGAGGACCATTAAAGGTGATCAATTCATGCAGAAATATGATAAACGTTGTTCGCTTGCTCCTCGAGACATTGTGGCCCGTGCCATTGATAATGAAATGAAACTATCAGGCGATGACCATGTTTACCTGGATGCAACCCATATCAATAAGGAAGAATTAATAAGTAATTTTCCTCGTATCTATGCCAAATGTCTGAGCCTGGGGATTGATATTACACGGGATATGATACCTGTGGTTCCTTCTGCCCACTATATTTGTGGTGGTATAAAAGTAGATGAATTTGCCAGAAGTTCCATCCGATACCTGTATGCATCCGGAGAGTGTGCCTCTACCGGATTGCACGGAGCAAACCGACTGGCTTCAAATTCATTGCTCGAATCGGCCGTTTTCTCGCACCGTGCCAGCCTCGACTCCATTGAATCGGCAGATGGAAGGAATCCCTGCGATGACATCCCTGACTGGAATGCCGAGGGCACTGTTCTCAATGAAGAAATGATCCTTATCACGCAATCGCTTAAAGAAGTGCGGGCAATTATGAGCAGTTACGTGAGTATCGTGAGATCAGATCTTATGCTCAAAAGAGCGTTTGACAGGCTTGAGATCATTTACAGGGAAACTGAAGACTTGTATGATAAATCGGTTCTGACAACTGATATATGCGAACTGCGTAACATGATCAATGTTGCCTATCTGATCATTAAAATGGCCATGCAGAGAAAAGAAAGCCGGGGCTTGCATTATTCCCTTGATTATCCAAGGGGAATTATCAATGGTAATTCCTAATAAGTCAATAATATTCATTGTAACATTATCGATATGGCACTCATCAAAACAGTTAAAGGCATAGAGCCAAAAATCGGAAAAGGAAGTTTTCTTGCAGATAATGCAAGCATCATCGGTGAAGTGATTATGGGGGATGATTGCAGTGTTTGGTTCAATGCAGTGGTTAGAGGCGATGTAACCCATATTCACATTGGCAATAATGTGAATATTCAGGATGGAGTAACGATCCATGGGACTTACAAGAAGGCTGCTGTTGAGATCGGAAACAATGTATCCATTGCGCATAATGCGGTTGTGCATGGCTGCACGATAAAGGACAATGTATTGATCGGGATGGGAGCTATTATTATGGATCATGCAGTGATAGAAAGCAATTCCATCATTGCTGCCGGGGCACTTGTTTCAAAAGGGACTGTGGTGCCCTCAGGAAGCGTTTATGCGGGTGTTCCTGCCAAAAAGATCAAGGATGTTGACAAGGCCCTGATCGAGGGAGAGATCGAACGCATTGCAAACAGTTATAATTTGTACGCAAGCTGGTACAAATAAAAAAACCCCACATCTCTGCGGGGTTTAGTAACTCTATTTCTTTTCTTATAATAAGCCTAACTTAGCTTTAACGAGTGGAAGAACATCAATTCCTGAATCGAAGTACAGAACGGTTCCCATGCTTACATCCAGAATGTATGTAAACCCATTCTCTTTGGCCACTGTATTGATAGCATTTTTGGCTTTAGTGATCAGTGGATCATATAATTCCTGCTGTTTAGCTCCAAAATCCGTTTCTGCATTTTGTTGAAATTCTGTAATCCTGGTTTCCAGGTCAGCGATTTCCCTTTCCTTGGTTTGTTTAATGATAGCAGACATGCCATCTACATTATTTGTATAATCGGCAACTTTATTCTGATATTCAAGGTACATGGCACCAATCTGCTCTTCAAGTGATTTTTGATAAGCGATCAATTTGCCTTCAACTGTAGCCTTTTCAGGCATCAATTCAATAAGTTGTTGCGAATCAATATGACCAATCTTAAGGGTTGCCTGTGACCAGGCGGTTGTTGCTGCCAGCATCATGATCATGATCAGTGCAGCTTTCAGAATATTTTTCATTTTATTTTCTTATAAATTATTAATGCTCAATAGTGCGCAAATGTATGGAATAATTTAATTCAAATCCAATACTCAAAATGAATTATTGGATACATCAACTATTATTTATTCAGGGAATTCAGGATTATTTCTGTTTGTATTGCTCAATCATCTTGTTGGCATTCTGGCTATTGCCCTGGTTACTGCCTGATGATGAACTTCGGGTTGACTGGGTTGATTGTTTACGGTCTTCCCTTCTGACTGTTTGCATTACCGTTCCGACTTCATCCAGTACCTCATCAGAGATATCATACTTTTCCTTTGCATATAATATTGTAAGGCTTCCGGCTTTATCAAATACCAATGCATAGTTCTGAGCATCAGAAATTGTTTCAATGGCATTGTAGATCTTCTCCTGAATGGGCTGAATCAGTTCCAATCGTTTCTGGAAGAGGTCGCCATCCCTTCCAAATCTTTGTTTTTGAAGGTCTTTAGCCTCTTTCTCTGTTTGGATAATATCATTCTCTCTCTGCCTTTTCATATCTTCCGGCAGGAGAACAGCTTCTGCCTGATATTCTTTGTAAAGAGCATCTACTTCAGCAAATTTTGCCTCAATTTCTTGTTGCCATTGAATTGAAAACTCGTCAAGTATATCCAAAGCATCCTGGTACTCAGGTATGTTTTCAAGAATATAGTCTGAATCGACAAAAGCATATTTCTGAGCAAAAGTTAGCGAGATAGTTGTGAGTATCAAAGCTAATGTTAAAACGAGTTTTTTCATAATTGTATCCTCCGATTTTTTGTTTCTTTAGGCAAATGCAAAAAACCTGCCACATTTTTTTAATCTGTCATTAATCAATCGATTGGTTGATTGAAAAGTGGAATTGTCCGCCATTCGCTCCGGGCAATCCGGGAACATCATCAAAGCCATATCCCCAATCGAGTCCAAGCATTCCGAACATCGGCAGGAACACCCTCATTCCGAAGCCTGCTGAACGGTAAAGGTCGAAAGGGTTGAATCCCGGATGATAAAGCCAGGCTTTACCTGCTTCAAGGAAACCAAGAGCGTATATTGTAGCTGATGGATTCAATGAAAGGGGATACCGAACTTCAAGGGTATACTTTGTAAATACTGTCCCGCCTACATTTCTGTCCTGGTAATAATAAGGTGTGAGTGTTTCATTGCCATAACCCCTCATTCCGATGATCTCCCTGCCATCAAGGTTATTGTATCCCGACAGGCCATCTCCACCAAGGTAGAAGCGTTCAAATGGAGTAATCCCTATGTCACTGTTATACATACCCAGGAAGCCAAATTTCAGTCTGCCCATAACCACAAGCTTTGGAGCAACCTCCAGGAAGTATGTTGCACTGAATTTCCATTTATGGTATTCAATCCATTTATATTTCTCATCATCAGCCATCTTTGTATAATCAGCATCACTAAAGGCCGAGTATGGCGGTGTTAGTTCAACAGAAAGCGATAGGTCTGAACCTGTTCTCGGATATATATAACTAGGTGCAGTAGAATTCCTGCCAAGTACAATATTATAGTTAAAATTATGGTAAACCCCTGTTCCGTCACCGAAGGTAAAAATCGTGGTGTATTTGTGCAAGTCGTAGCGCTGCAGGTTGATGGCCTGGTAAAGGGTGAAGAAATCATCAGGCCATTTAAGTCTTTGTCCGAGGCCAAAGGTCAAGCCATTTATCTTAAAGTAAGCCCTGCTGGTATCACTCTTTGGCAATCCATTGGAGTACAGGGAATGATAATAGGAAACACTGAATGCATTCGGTTTACGTCCTCCTAGCCATGGCTCGGTAAAGGAGGCACTGTAGCTGATATATCCCCTTCCATAACTTTGTACCCTGAGCGAAAGTTTTTGTCCATCGCCTGAAGGTATCGGGCGCCATGCTCCTTTCTTAAAGAAGCTTCTCAGACTAAAATTGTTAAATGAAACTCCCAGGGTCCCGATGATCCGACCATAGCCCCATCCACCCGATAGTTCTATCTGGTCGGCAGATGTTTCTTCAACAGAATATACAATATCAACAGTTCCATCCTCAGGATTCGGCAAAACATCCGGAGTTATCGATTCCGGGTTAAAATATCTTAATTGTCCTAATTCCCTGACTGTACGTATAATGGCTTCCCTGGAAAAGAGTTCACCCGGGCGGGTCTTTATTTCACGGATCACCACATGGTCGTTGGTTTTGGTATTCCCCCTGATCTCAACCTTATTGATCGTGGCCTGTTTTCCTTCCCTTATCCTGATCTCAAGGTCGATGGAATCATTCTCCACTAATACTTCAACTGGCTCCACCTGGAAGAAGAGGTAACCATCGTCGAGATATAATGAACTTACATCAAATCCAGCGGGATCAAAGGTAAGGTTGGTATTCAGCAATTCCTTATTATATATATCGCCCTTTTGAATGCGCAAAATAGTATTTAGATAATCAGAAGTATATTTGGTATTTCCCACCCAGGTAATATTCCTGAAATAATACTGTTTGCCTTCATTCACCCAAACATCGATATTCATGGTACCATCCGGATTCCTGGAAATGGAATCCTTAACGATCTTGGCATCCCTGAATCCTATTTCGTTATACTTAGCGATCAGGTTGCGTTTATCATCTTCAAAGCTTTCCTCTATAAATTTTGATGATTTAAATATTCTTATCCTGATGGTCTCATTAACATAAGACTGAAAATCTTCTATCATTTCAGGGAATTTCAATCTCAGTGCATTCCAAACGACATGAACAAACAACTCTTCTGCACCGTAAAGAGGCCTGAACAAGCCTTTTTCTTTTGTTTCTTTAAAAGAGGATTTTATCTTTTGGGTTGAAATATTTTCATTGCCATGAATGTTGATGGTGTAGATTCTGACCCTTTCGTTCTTATCAACATTAATCTGCAGGATCACATTATTGGGTCTCAGGGTATCGGGCAGCTGCTTAACATCCACTTCAACATCGAGAAAGCCTTTGCTGCTATAATAGCCTGTAATGATATTATTGATCCTTTGAAGAAGATTATCGGTTACAACATCTCCACGGGTAAGATGCATTTCATCGCGAATATTATCGGCTTCGGATTTGCGAACTCCCGTAAAGGCAAATTTTGTTAAACGGGGCCTTTCCAGCAGGTAGATATCAAGAAAGATTAAATCACCCTGAATTCTGGTTGAGGTGATCCTGATATCTTCAAACAATCCCTGGTCCCAAAGTTTTTTTATTGCATTGGTAATATCCTCCCCGGGTATTTCCACCCTGGCCCCGATTTTTAATCCGGACAGCATGATCAGCACATTCTGATCGAGATATTCCACGCCGGAGACTGTGATGCCACCGATCTCATATTTTTTGGGAGAAGAATAATCAATTACTTCAATGTCGCCGCCCAAGCTCACCTGTGCAATCGAGGATTGCGATAAACATATTAGCAGCATAGCACCAACGAGCATCGGAACTTTGCAGGAAAATTTCGCCAATATATATTTCAGTATTTGTGTAATGATCATCCCTGCCTAATCCGCTTTTAATTGTTCACTAATCTTTCCAAACCTGCGCTCCCGCGACTGAAAATCGAGAAGTGCTTCATAAAGGTCGTCTTTCCTAAAATCCGGCCATAACTTCTGTGTGAAATACAACTCTGAATATGCAATTTGCCATAGAAGGAAATTACTGATCCTGAATTCTCCTGATGTACGGATCAAAAGTTCGGGATCAGGCATTTCAGCAGTTTCAAGATATTGCTTAAAAACACTCTGATCTATTTCCGATGCACTTAATTCACCGGCTTCTACTTTAATTGCAATTTTATTTACTGCTTTTATCAATTCCCACCTTGAGCTGTACGATAATGCCAATACCAATGTCATTCTGTCATTTCCAGCCGTATTTTCCATGGCTTTCTCAAGTTGTTTCCGTGTACGGGCCGGAAGACTGTCAAGGTCACCAATCGCTTTCAATCGAATGTTATTCTTATTAAGCGTTTTGGTTTCCTTATTGATCGTTTGAAGCAACAATGTCATCAGTGCTTCTGTTTCCAGCTTCGGACGGTTCCAGTTTTCAGTTGAGAATGCATAGAGGGTGAGGTATTCGATGCCCAGTTCGGCTGCTGCTTCAGCGGCTTCTCTGACGGACCTAACCCCGCTTTGATGGCCGAAAGTACGCGCTTTTCCACGCTGCTTTGCCCAACGACCGTTTCCATCCATAATGATGGCAACATGCCTGGGCAAGCGTTCAGCGCTGATACGGCTTTTCAGATCCATCTGATTGCTTTCCATACTAATAATCTTCTCTGTTTCCAAAAGTGCTGCAACGCCTGTCGCTGCCCAATCGGAATTTATATGTTATTGTCAAACCTACAAAGGCATACCAATCGTTGGTGCCGGCATTGCCTCTCGATTCATAAGCATTATGGCTCATGGTCGGGTCTGAAAGTACTTCAGACTGATTCCCGGGGTTAATGCTCTCGCCATCCAGGTAATAAGAAGTGCTAATATCATCTACATAATCCGTAAAGGTCTTTCTTAAACCCCATTCCAGGGCAAAGCCCAGTTTCTTGGTAAGGCTGTACTTAAAGCCCAGTCCGAAAGGGATGGCCAGTTGGGTTGTTTTATATGGGCTTCTTCCATCAAAACCAATATTCTGTCCTTCTGTGCCAATATCCACCAATGAAACACCATCGGCCATTGGTTTGAACATAAAAACCCCGATCCCACCAAAAATGTAGGGAGTCAGAAAATTACGGGTACTACCGGTAACGTAGTTGAAAAAGTTAAATTCCACCACAGCGGAAATATCTGTAATTTCGGATTCAAACTTCAGGTTTCTGTTGTCAACTTTATTGGAAACTGCATCATCTCCAACCAACTTGCCCATATAGCCACTGAGTTTTACAGTCCAGCGTGTATCAAGGTTTATCCTGGCCACAACACCGTAGGCCGGCCTGGTACCAAGAAAGTGAACGTTGGGATTAATGTCGCCAATATAATAGGAACCACCACCAAACAAACCAACTTCCATTGTTTTCTGGGCATTTAACCCAAAAGAAGCCAGCCCCAGGAGCATGATCAACGTTATCTTCTTCATATAGTTCCCCAAACGCATTATTTCCTAATTTCTTATTCTCTTTTATAATTAATTTCTTACATCAACGCCCCATTTCAATTTATCGCGTATTGTTGTAAAGAAATCTTTGTTTTCTATTTTAACCAGGTTGAACTTAAAACTTGCCGAGCGGATCACTAATTCGTCATCCTTATCAATCACATCGGTTTTAGAATCAAGGCTTACCAGGTATTTTTCATCTCTCCCTGAAACTTTTATCCTGATCTCACTTTTATCTGAGACCACTATAGGCCTGATGGTAAGATTATGTGATGCAATGGGTGTGATCAGAAAATTTTCTGAACCCGGAGCCACGATCGGTCCACCACTGCTCATCGAATACGCTGTAGAACCAGTGGGTGTTGCTACAATCAAGCCATCTGCCCAATATGAATTCAAAAATAAACCATCAATATAAACATGGATCACGATCAAACCCAATGAATCTTTCCGGTTAATCGTGAGGTCATTCAGTGCACAGTTAAAATCACCAAATAGTTTTCCGTCAGGCTCAAGATACAAAAGTGTACGTTGATCCAGAGAATATTCACCATTTATCACTTTCTCTACGGCAGGAATGATATCATCGCGGGAAATACTGGATAAAAAACCCAGTCGGCCAAGATTGATACCAAGTACAGGAATGCCGGAATCACGAACCAGGTTTACTGTATCGAGCAAGGTTCCATCACCCCCGATAGAGAATACCATATCTGCATTCCCACGTAATTCCTCATGCGTTGAAAATGTTGCTACCTCGACATTGAAATCCCGGACCTTCCTTATCTTTTCCAGGAAAGGCTTATATACCAGCAATTCACATTGACAACTTTCCAGTTTTTCTATTAACTGAAAAAGATACGAATCATACTCTTCCCTGATGCTCTTTCCGAACAGTGCTAGCTTCATGCCCCTTTATCTGATGTTTCTTTAAAACGATGCAAGTTTACAAAAATACAGGAATTAAGCCTAATGGACTTAACAATAATTAACAATAATAAAAATAAGTGATAAGGAGTTGATATTTCATTATTAATCAAATCCTTATGCCGAAGGCGAAAGCATTAAAAATGAAAGCCTAAATCGGTGCTGTAAAATGGACATAAAAGCCATGTTCATTCATCCGGTTAAAAGAGAATTCAAAACGAAAAACCAGGTCATAATACGTAACAAAATCAAGCCCGAGGCCATAAGCTACCAACAGACTGTTTTCCAGACTATTAATTAATTCAGACTGAGGGTTAAAATTATCTGCAAAACCCATATCAACAAAGGCATTAAGGTAGAATGCATAATACACTCTTTTAAATTTTTCCGATTTGATAAAATCAATGTTATAGTCTCTTTGTGGCAAGAGGGCAAACTTGAGATTATTCTTGAATATGCCAAAATTATTTCCATTTACAACATAATACTCATAGCCTCTCACAATATCCCGTCCGTATCCTATAGCTCGCTGGATAAGAAATGGCTGATCGGCATCATTGCTAAATTTTGAGTTTAGCCCCGAAGCGTAATACCATCTGTTGCCCAATTGGAAAAACATCCTGAAGGTTGTAAGGACATAGAACACATCCAGTCCTCCATTCTCCAATATCCCAAGCCCTCTTTTGGCCACCTCTAGGTCAAAGTAATGGCCTTTGAGCGGATATGGTTTATAGTCGCGATGATCATGCTTAAACTGATACACGAATGACAAGAACTGCAAAGTGGTCAGGCCATCAATAGAAAATTCAGGATTGATCACAAGGAGGGTATCTGCAAAATTCCTGTAATCATATTCGAACCGAAAAGTGTGCGTATTATAGATCTCTCGTCGATAAATAAGGCTCAAAAACGAGCCAATCCCATTCATAACATACTGATTGTCATCTTTATAATAAATCAGCTGATTCTCAACATGCTTTACCGACACTTCCCGGGTTCGACCAAAAGAGAGGCCAACCCCCAATCCAAGGGTTTCTTTCTTGTTCAGGTAAGGGATCGTATAATCAAACCCATATAGTTCATTATACCCGAATTTGGCGGTAAACTGCAACAATTCCTTTCTCCCCCTGAAATTGTTCCATTTCAGGACTGCCCCATAGCTCATTCTTGACAGATCACGGTTTTCCTTCCACCAGGTATTAAAATTCCGGTCGGCAAATTCAATGATGGGCCAAGGCCAGATATACCATCGTTCGGTAAGCAGTACTTTTATGTCCATGATTTCTCCGGGACCGGATTGCCTTGTCTCAATACTTACAAAGTTGAACAGGGAAGTATTCAGGAGGTTTTCCCTGCTTTTTCTGATCAGGATATCCATCTCGGCTCCCGACAATGTGTCTCCGGACTTAATGAGGAGTTCCCTTACAATTATACGTTCCTTGCTGATCTTATTCCCTTCCAGAGAAATCGTTCCAACAAAATATGTATTGGAGTCGGATAGAGTGTTCTGCCCGAATACAGGACCGGGCATTCCTGAAAACAATAAGCAAAGCAGGAGAAATATTATGGAGTATCTATGAAGATCTATGCTTCTCAATCCGGCTTGTTTTACACATTCAAATAATTCATCAGCGAATCAAACCTGTCTTTCAGGTCATCTGGGTCTTCCGATTCACCATATGAAGCCTTGATACTGTAATTATACCTGTTGAATGTACTCATAATGGCGGATATATCTTGTTTATTGACCTTCAGAATCACTTCCATATTGGTTGAATCCATGGAGGTAGTAATATACATACTCAGTACTTTCGCATCATTTGATTCAACGATCTGGGCAATTTCAGAAAGACTATAATCGTTTTGACTCATTTCCAAAACGATAATCGCACCGGGATTTTGAATGGCAGCCATACTTGCAATGCTATGTGAAAGGCTTTCAAGGCTGACTGCACCCAAATAGTTTTCATCGGCATCAACGACAGGCAACAGGGTAAGTTTTTGCTCACTCATCATCCTGATCACGTCATAAATATGCTGGTAGCTATTGATCATAGGGCTTGAAAGTGACAGCTTAATGCTTCCAATCGGGCTGTCAATACTATCCATGCCTGCTTCCAGATCCATTTCCGAAACCAGTCCGAGATATGCGAGGTTGTTTACCACCGGGAGATGGGAAACCTTGTATTCATCCATCATTGAAATAGCTGTTTCCACCGTATCGGATGTTTTCAAAGGAACAACGATATCACTTATCAATTCTTTTGCTGTCATAGATCTGCTTTTTTATTAATTCTCATCGGCCATAATCCGGATGTATCCTTCATATCTTTTCTCATTAAACCTTCCCTCCTTAACTGCCTTTTTCACAGCACACCCGGGTTCATGAAGATGAGTGCAATTAGTGTATCTGCATGCATGCATCAGGGCACGCATTTCAGGGTATCTTTCGGCCATGGTACTTTTTTCAAGTTCGAACAAACCAAATTCCTTAATGCCCGGAGTATCGATAATAAAACCACCAAAAGAAAGTATAAACATGCGGGCATAAGTAGTCGTATGTACGCCCTTATTATGTGCTTTTGAAATGGGTTTTGTCTTCAAGTCAAGGCCCGGTTCTATCTTGTTTATCAGGGCAGATTTCCCAACACCTGAATGGCCGGCAATAAGTGAAACCTTATCGAGAAGGATGGCTGAAATTTTGTCAATATTTTCGCCAGTAAGTGCTGAAACAGTATAGGTAGGGTAGCCTGCAGCGCCATAGATATTCTTCATTTCTTCCAGCTCCCTCAACTTTTTATCATCGTACAGGTCAATCTTGTTAAATACAATGGCAGCAGGAATATGATAAGCTTCCGCTGTGATCAAAAAGCGATCAATAAAACCCATGGATGTCCTTGGTTTGGCAAGTGTTACAATGATAATTGCCTGATCGAGGTTTGCTGCCAGAATATGAGATTCTTTCGACAGTTTGGTTGCCTTTCTGATGATGTGGTTCTTCCGGGCCTTGATCTCATTAATCACTCCGCCGTCTTCGTCCTCAAGCATATTAAATCCAACATGATCTCCCACCGCCAGCGGATTGGTGGTTTTGATCCCCTGTATCTTAAACCTGCCTTTCAGCCTGCATTCGGTGAGTTTTCCGTTTGGACTTAAAACCGTGTACCAACTGCCTGTTGATTTTATAACGATGCCTTCCAATGAATTGACCTTTGATTCATTAATTATTAATACTAGTACAAAGGTACATTTTTCAATCGAATCATTTCCTCACTTCATACATCTTCCCCGGAAGGCCGGAGATGCTTCCTTCAAACTCCAGTTTAAGTAGTATTGATGCTGATTTCGAGGCGCCTAAGCCCGAGATGATCACGATCTCATCAATGGAAGCCCTTCCCCTGTCCAGGATGATCTTCAGGATTAATTGTTCGTCTTCATTATGGCGCAACAGCAGCTCCTTCCGGTTTTGTTTTCCCAAGCCTTTCGTTTTCCATCCCATGGAGTACCTGATATCATCGGCTGTACGCGCCAGTGCAGCAATATTGCGCCTTATCAGTAAATGGCATCCATCAGAGAATTCATCATGAACCCTGCCCGGGATCGCAAAAACATCCCGATTGTATGAATTGGCAATCTCTGCTGTAATAATTGCACCTCCTTTCGTGGCAGACTCAACTACCAATACGGCGTCCGAGAGTCCGGCGATGATACGATTCCGTTTTGGAAAATTCTCCCTGTCGGGAACTGTATTGCTTAAAAATTCCGTGATCAGCCCCCCCTGTTCGAGCATACGTGAAGCCATATTTCTATTCACCGAAGGATAAATCCTGTCAAGTCCATGAGCAACCACACCTATAGTGTTCAGTCCGGCTGAAAGGGAGTTTCTGTGCGCACAACTATCAATACCATAAGCCATTCCACTGATAATGACAATATCATCATCCCTGAATCCCTTTACAATTTCCTCACAAATCCTTTTACCATATGAACTTGCATTTCGGGTCCCCACGATCGCCAGCATTTTCCGGTCCCAATGATCCATCCGACCCTTATAATACAGCATTAATGGGCTATCGGCGCATTGCCTGAGCTTTGCCGGATAATTATCTTCATAGTAATACAATGGCAATATCCTTCCGTTCCTGATAAATTTCAATTCCTTTTCTGCCCTGTTAAGCAATTCCTTGAGATTAAGGTTTTTGTCCATCAGCTTTGCTAAACCGGGAATCTTCATCAAATTAGCCCGGGATTCCTTAAATACTGTTTCCGGTTCACCAACCCATGCAATAAGTTTCTTTGCATTCATATTCCCGATCCCCGGGATGAGGGTTATGGCAATGCGGTATAAGAGTGCGTCATCATTTTCAACCATCTGGCAATGCTTTATTTCATATTTTTGTATTAGACCATTGTAGGGTGTCTCCTATTCTATTAATATTCATTTTTGAAAAATGTCGCATCTGAAATGAAAATATTTTATAAATAATGCCCAAAAGCAGGAATATTCTTGTTTGCCCGCTCGACTGGGGAATCGGCCATGCAACACGCTGTGTTCCCTTAATCCGGATATTATTGGAAAAGGAGGTGAATGTGATCCTGGGGACGAGTGGGCGTGCAGGAAATTTTCTAAAATCTGAGTTTCCTGATCTTCAAAACATCGACTTCAATGAGTATGGCATTGTATATCCTGCAAAGGGGAATATGGCCTTAAAAATGATGATGCAGGCCCCTGCCCTTCTTCAAAGCATTAAAAAAGAACACCTACTTCTGAATCAGGTGATTGAAACGCATAAACTCGATGCAGTGATATCCGATAACAGGTTCGGATTATGGTCGGAAAAGATCCCAGGCATTTATATTACCCACCAATTGAATATCAAAGCCCCCACCGGCTATGGCTTTACGGAAGCTGCAATATTCTCTATGCATAAAAAATACATTAAGCATTTTACTGAATGCTGGATTCCTGACTTGCCTGAGAAGGGCATTTCCGGCGATCTTGCCCATGGTAAAAGAAGCCCCATACCCTCATTTTTTATTGGACCGCAATCGCGTTTTAAGCATGAGGAAAAAAAGAAATATGAAAAGAAATACGACATCATGGCCATCATTAGCGGCCCTGAGCCTCAGCGAAGTATTTTTGAAAAGATCATGCTTGAACAATTAATAAAATCTACTGGACAATCCATAGTATTGCTTGGCAGACCCGGTTCTGAATTGAATACTGACAGTACCGATAATGTTCAGATTTACAATCATATGGATACTGGCAAAATGCAGGATGCGATGCTATCCTCAGAGCTCATTATCTGCCGCCCGGGATACTCAAGCATCATGGATCTTGCAGTTCTTGGCAAGCGGTCGGTTTTCGTGCCAACGCCCGGACAAACTGAGCAGGAATACCTGGCTGATTTCCATATGAAAGAACGGCATTATTATGCCATGAAACAAAAGGACTTTAGCCTTGAAAAGGCCAAACGCGGATCCCGAAATTATCCCGGTCTCATGATAGAAACAAATCAGGAGGTATTGCATCAACGAGTGGAAAAGCTTTTATCCTTGCTTTGAAATATGAAGTTAAAACTAATATCTTTGTAGAATAAATTTCTAAATATGATCCTCAATTATATTGTATGGAGCCCGAATCCCGAACTTTTCGAATTGGTTATTCCGGGAATTGGAACACTTGCCCCTCGTTGGTATGGACTTTTATTTGCCATGGGTTTTGTTGTCGGCTATATCATCATGTTAAAAATATTCAAAAAGGAAGGCATTCCCATCCGGGTATTGGATCAACTGGCTACTTATATGATCATTGCCACCATTATTGGTGCCAGGCTGGGCCATGTACTCTTTTATGAGCCCCAGGATTATTTCAGTGACCCTATTCAGATCCTTATGGTATGGAAAGGAGGATTGGCCAGTCATGGTGCCGGTATAGCCATCATCATTGCAATGCTATTGTTTTCAAGGCAAAATAAGAAACCTTTCATCTGGATATTTGACCGTATCTCAATCGTGGTGGCACTTGCCGGTACATTTATACGGACAGGCAACCTTATGAACTCTGAGATCTATGGTGTGGAAACAAGCCTTCCCTGGGGGTTTATTTTTAAGAATACCGATCCCAGTTTGCTGCCAAAACATCCTACACAAATTTATGAAGCCCTTGCATATTTGCTCATCTTTCTTTTTCTATGGTTTGTATACCTGAAAAGGGATGGGAGGCCAAGGCCCGGCTTCCTTTTTGCCATGTTTATGATACTGGTGTTCACTTTCCGCTTCTTTATAGAATTTGTAAAAGAACCACAGGTCAATTTTGAAGTTGGAATGTCGCTGAATATGGGACAAATACTCAGCATACCCTTTGTATTGGCGGGTGTAGTTACCTTGTTCATCATCTACAGGAAAAAACCAAAGCAGAATAAGACTGCGTCATAGTTGCAGGATCAGGTACCGGAAGCTTCACCTTCACTTTTCATCATCCGAAGCCACGGCGAAGGATGAAAAGCTTCGGTGAACAAAGTGGATACTAGATCCTAGATCCTAGATACTGGATACTGGATACTGGATACTAGATGCTGGATCAAATCTTAATTCATAATCCAGTGTCTCCTCTATC
>CAZASJ010000005.1:0-35624 GCA_964487735.1 uncultured Bacteroidales bacterium
TGTTATACATAAAGCAACAATTATTTTAAGTTGAAATTACAGAAAACAGTAAAAACTTATTAAGTGATGCCTGTTCATAAAAAAACTGAAAAGGCTTTTTGGGCAGGCCGGTCTTAAAGCAAAATAAGAGGCTGCCAAAGGCCAGGAAAATGTTACTTTTGTGCAAAAGATAGTCTATGCCTGATCAAAAGAAATTATTCCTTCTTGATGCCATGGCCTTGATCTACAGGGCGTATTTTGCATTAAATAAAAACCCCAGGATTAACTCCGACGGACTCAATACTTCTGCCATTCTGGGCTTTGCAAATACACTATGGGAGGTGCTTAAGAATGAAAAACCAACACATATAGGAGTGGCGTTTGATACAATGGCACCTACTCTCAGGACAGAAGATTATGCGGAATATAAAGCCAACAGGGAGAAAATGCCTGAAGACATTGCCATTTCAATTCCATATATTGTCAAGCTAATAAAAGCTTTTAATATTCCGATCCTTAAAGTGGATGGATATGAAGCTGATGATGTGGTCGGAACACTCGCCAAGAAAGCTGAGAAGGATGGCTTCAAGGTGTTTATGATGACCCCGGATAAAGACTTTGGACAATTGATTTCGGATAATATCTTTATGTATAAGCCTGCACGCATGGGCAATAAACCCGAAATAGTTGGTGTAAAGGAAATATGCGATAAATATAAGATACGGAAACCGGAACAATTGATCGATATTCTGGGATTATGGGGCGATACTTCCGACAACATCCCGGGGGTGCCCGGAGTGGGGGAGAAGACTGCATCCAAACTCATTGCCGAGTATGGCAGTATCGAGAACCTATTGTTGAATACAAACGATCTTAAAGGAAAACTCAAGGAAAACCTAGAAAACTTTTCCGATCAGGCCATGATGTCAAAACAACTGGCTACCATTATCCTGGATGTACCTGTTGAATACAATATTGAGGCATTGAAATATATTGATCCTGACAAGGAAGCTTTGCTTAAACTCTTTGAAGAGTTGGAATTCAAAACCTTTGCAAAACGTATTTTTAAACAGGATGATGAGCCTGCTCAGGAAGATAAGGAGAATGTATACAACAGTGCATCCGACGATCTTTTCAGCATTGCCGGAGTGGAATTGCCGGAAGAAAAATTTCTGAGCATCAATGATGTTGAGCATGATTATAAGCTTGCAGAGAGTGTAGGAGAGCGGGCTAAACTGATCAAAATATTATCTGCTTCTGATTCATTTTGTTTCGATACGGAAACAACTGGACTGGATGCCAACGACACCGAACTAGTGGGGATGTCCTTTTCTGTTACAAAAGGTGAAGCCTGGTATGTTCCGGTACCGGAAAATTATAATGAAGCCCTGCAGATTGTGGCTGAATTCAAAAACTTGTTTGAGGATAAAAGCATCGGGAAAACAGGCCAGAACCTGAAATTCGATATGTCAGTATTAAAATGGTATGATGTTGAAGTGGCCGGACCCCTCTTTGATACCATGATCGCTCATTACCTTATCGAGCCCGATCTGAGGCATAATATGGATTTCCTTGCGCAAACCTATCTTTCCTATAAACCCGTGCCAATCGCAAACCTCATTGGGAAAAAGGGAAAGAACCAGCAGAGCATGCGTTCGGTCAACATCAACACCGTGAAAGATTATGCCTGTGAAGATGCCGACATTACGCTTCAGCTAAAGGGTGTTTTTGAGCCATTGCTCAGGGAAACAGAAACCATTGAGTTATTCAATAAGATCGAGATGCCATTGGTGCCGGTCTTATCGTCCATGGAAGCTGAAGGCGTTAATCTACAGCGATCAACCCTTGATGCCTTTTCATCTGAATTGGAAACAGACATTAAGGCACTTGAAAGGGAGATCATTGAACTGGCAGGGGTGGACTTTAATATTGCTTCACCTAAGCAATTAGGGGAGGTGCTGTTTGAAAAACTGAAAGTAACGGATAAACCAAAACGTACAAAAACAAAGCAATATTCAACCGGAGAAGACATTCTGGTTAAATTGGCCGACAAACACCCTATTATCGATAAGATACTTGACTATCGATCGCTCACCAAACTCAAGTCAACCTATGTGGATGCCCTGCCTAAGTTGATCAATCCGCGTGATCAACGAATACATACTTCTTACAATCAGGCTGTAGCGGCTACCGGACGACTCAGCTCAAACAATCCCAACCTGCAGAATATACCGATCCGCACCCCAAGAGGAAGAGAAATTCGAAAAGCCTTTGTGCCGAGAAATGATGATTATACATTGCTGGCTGCTGATTATTCACAGGTTGAATTAAGGATCATAGCGGAATTAAGTAAAGACCCGGCTTTGATAGATACCTTCGTAAATGGCCTGGATGTTCATACTGCAACAGCTTCAAGGATCTATGGTGTCGACCTGAAAGAGGTAACCAGCGACATGCGAAGGAGTGCCAAGACGGTTAATTTCGGGATTGTTTATGGGATATCGCCATTTGGATTATCGGAACGATTAAACATCCCTCGCAAAGAATCTGCCGATATCATTCATCAGTATTTCAATAAATACCCCGGGGTGAAATCATATATGGAAAAAACCATAGCATTTGCAAAGGAACATGGCTTTGTAGAGACCATGATGGGGAGAAGACGGTATCTTCGGGATATTAATTCCGGGAATGCAACGGTTCGTGGTTTTGCCGAGCGAAATGCAATAAATGCTCCCATTCAGGGATCTTCTGCCGATATGATCAAAATTGCCATGATTAATATTTATGATGCATTAAAACTGGAGGGAATGAAATCAAAAATGATCCTTCAGGTACATGATGAGCTTGTTTTTGATGCTCATAAAAGTGAACTCGAAAAACTGCAGAAAATAGTAGGTGAATTGATGCAATCTGCCATCAAAATGAGCGTCCCCGTAGTGGTAGATATGAATACAGGGAACAATTGGCTGGAGGCTCACTAACCATTGTTAATCCTGTAACGGCAGTAATATTTTAATAAAGTGGGAATCAGTAATATAGATATATTTTTTTGCCTTGCCAAACATTGTAGTTTCAGGAAATTTTTTATTAAAAAATTGTTAATAAATAAAAAATTTAATGCTACAATTAATGTCCTCAATCATTTATGATTTTTCAACCTCTCTATGTTAATAAGTATTCAATCCTACCCGGGTATATTAACGTATATTAGTAAGGAAAATCCGTAAGCCCTTCTTTAATTTTAAGCCGTTGAATCCTAAGGGAATGGAGATTTAGTAATGTTCAAATAAATGCACATGGAGCAGGAAAACGATCTTTTTGTAAACATTGAGAGCAAACCTTCAAAGGAAAAGGAAAGTTTTTATGATGAGGTATTGGAGGGACGATCCAAACCGGAAGTAAAACCGGAAATGGATGTGGTATCCAGTGAAGTATCTGAAACGGCGCAAGAAATTGCGACCCAAAAAAACCAGACGAATACATTGAAAAAATATACGCATGAGGAAGTGTTGGCGAAATCTACTGAGTATTTCAAAGGAGATACATTGGCAGCCAACGTATGGATGAATAAATATGCGCTTAAAGACAGTGACGGGAATATCTATGAATTGACACCTGATGATATGCATTGGCGTATTGCCAATGAAATTGCCAGGATCGAGCAGAAGTATCCAAACCCAATGTCAGCCGAGGAAGTTTACCATCTTATTAAAGACTTTAAATATATCATCCCCCAGGGAAGTCCTATGGCCGGGATCGGTAATAATATGCAGGTTTCTTCGCTGTCAAATTGTTTTGTGATCGGGAATGAAGGGAATTCAGATTCCTATGGTGGTATCATGAAAGTAGACCAGGAACAGGTTCAGCTTATGAAACGCAGGGGAGGGGTCGGACATGATCTTTCCCATATACGTCCAAGCGGTAGCCCGGTTAAGAATTCAGCACTTACATCTACAGGTATTGTGCCTTTTATGGAAAGGTATTCGAATTCGACAAGAGAAGTTGCCCAGGACGGAAGACGGGGAGCATTAATGCTGACCATATCCAGCAAACACCCGGATGCCGAGAATTTTATCGATGCCAAGCTTGAAGCCGGCAAAGTTACAGGTGCAAATATATCGGTTAAGATCGATGATGATTTCATGAAGTCGGTAATTGAGGGTAAGCCATATATCCAACAGTATCCCATTGATTCTGCAAATCCAAGCTTCACGAAAGAAATTGATGCAAAAAAACTTTGGGACAAGATTATTCACAATGCCTGGGCATCGGCTGAACCGGGTGTGCTTTTCTGGGATACCATTGCTAAAGAAGCCATCCCGGATTGCTATTCTGACCTTGGATTCAAAACCGTTTCCACCAACCCATGTGGAGAGATCCCATTGTGTACATACGATAGCTGTCGGCTTCTTGCACTCAACCTATATAGTTATGTAGATGAGCCATTCACCGAGAACGCGATCTTCAATTCTGATCTTTTTACCGATCATGCCCATAAAGCACTTCGCATCATGGATGATATTATCGACCTGGAGTCAGAAAAGATCGATGCAATCATTGCCAAGATTGATGGAGATCCGGAATCATTCGAGATCAAGCGTGTAGAGAGGAATATGTGGGAGAATATCCGTAAAAAAACACTTGAAGGAAGGAGAACAGGAATTGGTATCACCGCCGAAGGCGATATGCTGGCTGCCCTCGGATCAAGGTATGGCTCAAATGCAGCCATTGACTTCTCAACAGAGGTTCATAAACTTCTTGCCATTGAAGTGTACCGATCATCAGTAGATCTGGCAGCAGAACGCGGACCTTTCCCGATTTTTGATCTGGGAAGAGAAAAAAATAATCCATTCATAAACAGAATCAAGGAAAATGCCCCTAAGGTTTATGATAATATGGCGAATCACGGCCGTCGTAACATTGCCATGCTTACCATTGCTCCTACAGGCAGCGTGAGTATTTGCACACAAACAAGCTCAGGGATCGAACCTGTGTTTATGGTGAGTTACAAAAGAAGGAGAAAGGTTAATCCCAACGATAAGAATGTAACAATTTCATTTGTAGATGATATTGGAGATGCCTGGGAAGAATACAATGTATTTCATCCCAAATTTGAAATATGGCTAAAAAAAGCAGGCATGGATCCTGAAGAGATCAAAAGCCTTGATGACGAAGACCTGCAGGTAATCATTAAGCAATCTCCATATCACAAAGCAACTTCCAACGATATTGACTGGCTCAGCAAAGTAAAAATGCAGGGATCAGTTCAAAAATGGGTCGATCATTCTATCAGCGTTACGGTAAATGTTCCGGAGGATGTTACAGAGGACCTGATTAGCCAGGTTTATAAAACTGCATGGGAAAGCGGCTGCAAGGGAATGACCATTTATCGTGAGGGATCGCGTTCAGGTGTGCTTGTTAGCAAGGAAGAAAAGAAAGATAAGGATCAATCGTTCATTGAAACCAACGCCCCAACAAGACCAAAAGCCCTGGAAGCAGATGTTGTTCGTTTCATGAATAATAAGGAAGAATGGGTGGCCGTTGTTGGAATCCTCAATGATCGTCCTTATGAGATTTTTACCGGAAAGGCCGAAGGATTTTTCCTCCCTAAATATGTGAAGAATGGCCAGGTTGTAAAAAATAAAAAAGTTGATAAGACCAAGGCCACTCAATATGACTTCCACTTTGAAGACAAAGATGGATATAAGATTACTATGGAGGGATTGTCAAGGCAATTTAATAAGGAATTCTGGAACTATGCAAAACTAATCTCCGGAATTCTTCGTCATGGTATGCCCTTACATTTCGTGGTTGACCTGGTCGACAATCTCGTTCTTGACAGCCATTCGATCAATACCTGGAAAAATGGTGTTGTGCGTGCACTGAAGAAATATGTTCCGGATGGTACTATAGCCAAAGAAGCCATTTGCCCTGAATGCAATAATGAAGGGACCCTTATGTACAAAGAAGGATGCCTGACTTGTTCAAACTGCGGATATTCAAAATGTGGATAAATCGAAAGACATTGTATTTTTTATAAATGCCTCCCCCACTTCAACAGAAGCGGGGGTTTTTTTATTCTGAAAAGGGAGGGATGAAGGCTGTTGATGAATAGCAATTGTAAATTAGTAAAAAGGGGATAGATAAAAGAAGAAGTCCTTCAAATTCTTAAATTTTTAAGAAGCTCGGCCCTCAATATTCTCAGTATGTTGATTTATATAAAAAAAGCCCACCTTTCGGAGGGCTTTTTTTATTTGGTAATAAATATTTTATTGAAGGGTAAAGCGAACAGGGAGATTGTATTGCACCCTTACGGCTTTTCCTCTTTGTTTTCCGGGTTTCCATTTAGGCATGGATGAAACAACCCTTACGGCTTCTTCATCACATCCACCACCGATTCCCCTGATAATGTTTACATCAGTGATTGATCCATCTCTTTCCACAACAAAGGTTACATATACTTTACCTTGGATGCCACTTTCCTTGGCCATTACAGGATATTTGATATTGGTTCCGAGATAATTGTATAATTCCTGTGCTCCACCTATGTATTCAGGCATGGATTCCACAACCGTAAAAATGGGCGCTTCTTCAACAATTTCTTCATCAACTTCAATTGGAATGTATTCATCCATTTCTGTTTGATCATCTGCCTCAACATCTATTATCAAGTCCTCTTCCACTTCGACATCATCTTGAACCACGTTGATCACAACCACTTTCTTGGGAGGTGGAGGTGGAGGTGGTTTTGCTTTTTGTTCGGTGATTGGAATGATCTCTTCGGGGATATCTTCAACAATTCGCTCGCCAAAACCCTCTACAGAATGGTCATATGATTTCCATTCAAATGCAAGCAGAATGACTGCAAGTGCTATGATAAGGCCCAGTTGGGTAAAGATGAACTTTTTCCCTTCAAGATCAGCTTTTGATGATTTTTTTGATTCCATGGTGTCCTTATTTTGATATTAATGCCGGTCTATCGACCCGGATGGCTAAATTAATTATATTTTTTAAAAGTAAGCAAATTTTTCTTGCCATTTCTTCTAATCAAACGCCAGAGCATATACCCCAGAAGGAGTCCTAGCAAGTCGGCAAGGAAATCATATATATTTCCATTCCTGCCGGGAATGATATACTTCTGCATTGCTTCTGTTAAAACTGCAAAAACCATGCCAATAAGCATGCTGAAACCAACTGCATATTTTCTGAGTACAGCTTGTTGCATTTGACGGGAAAAGCCTTCAATATAAAGGATTACGAAGATTCCAAAAAGGAATAAGTGAACAAGTTTATCTGGACTTAACCAATCCAACAAGCTTGTTACTTTGGGAATATAACAGCCGGGCAGGAGTGTTAATAGGGCAATGATGAATGCCCAGATAATCCCCGGAAGTAAAGGTTTTTTGAACATATTGACGGAAGCTTATGCTTCTATCAACTCCTTATAAGCTTCAGCGTCGAGAAGGCCATTTAGGTCGCTAACATCAGCGATCTTGATTTTAACGACCCAACCTTCACCATAAGGATCTTTATTGACAATCTCCGGATTTGATTCCAGTTCTGCGTTGAACTCAAGTACCTCTCCTTTAAGGGGCATAAACATATCAGAAACAGTTTTTACGGCTTCTATCGTTCCAAAAGCTTCTCCGGCTTCGAGTGTTTCACCTTCAGTTTCAACTTCGATGAAAACAATGTCGCCAAGTTCTTTCTGGGCAAATTCTGTGATGCCTATCAGGGCTTCATCACCATCCACTTTAATCCATTCGTGGTCTTTTGTGTACTTTAAATTGTCAGGAATATTCATTTTTTCTGGTTTTATTTGATATGGCAAAAATATGATTTTTTAGAAAGAGAAATTATGAAAAACGAATTAAATATCATTTTAGTTATCTTTTGACTTTGTAATCCGAAATCTGGTCCTATTGAGCAAGTGAGAACCTCAGACTGATACCGCCATTGGTAGTAGAGTTCTTGTACTGGTTGGAAACAAAGGGGTTGTTGATAATCTTATCGAAGAACAATCGGATGCTGAGGTTTTGATTCAGCATATAATCAATGGAGGTATTGATGGAGAATATTTTCTGACCGGCTGAAACCTGGTTGATGTCCTCATCAATCCTGCGCAAAATTGTCTTATTGTTTCTGATGGAGAAATCAACCTTGATATCAACATCACTTTCCAGCCGCGTTTTCTTTCCGCCACCACCAAGAGCTTTGATCGTAAACCCAAGGCTTTTAATCCTGTAACCAAGTCCTACCACCAGTTCACGGCTATTAACCTCTGTGACCTGGTTGTTGGCAAAGCTCATCGTCAGGTTACGCGACTTCTTATACTCTACTTTGGTAGAAAGGCTGTTGTGCCAGGTCATATCAATCCCAAAGAGTGGTGAGAATTGCTCAGAAATGGATATCTGACCAAAGTCGTATCGAGGGATGTAATCACTTGAGAATTGCTGTGTTGCATAATCACCGCCATTTGCTTCTACATAATTCACATTGGAATTGTATGAATTAACTGAATAGGTGGAGCTATATGAATGCGAAATAGTCAGTTTTTGAATAAGCTTGGCGATAAACTCTATTTTTGATAATCCTGTATAGGTTATCCTCCAGTTTGGTAAAGGGAAGGTAGGGAAGTAGTCAAAATTGGTTTTGCTGGCACTTTTCCCACGATATGCAGCAGTAAAAGCGGGGCGCAATACCTCAGGTGAAGTAGGGCCATATCCTTCCGGGTAGTAATCGCCGGTGATGGAGTCATAAATATAGTTACCACTCCAGTTGGGGTTATTCCTTGCCAGTTCTTCTGCGATCTCCGGCCTCATGGCTTTCATCTTTTCGAAAGTTTCTGAAATATTATCATCAGTACTTTTCTCAAAAGCAGTACCCCAGGTAATGGTGGAAATGCTGAAACTACCTGCATCCATTTGAGAGAAGGACCTGAAAGCTCCCAGGGTATCGGAATACCTGTAGTATTCCTGATGGTTTTCAGAATAATTCCTGTCGGCACTAATCTCTATCTTGAAGTCGGGCAGTGGCTCAATATTCGTTCGGAAAACGAATGCATCCTGGTATTTTTTTAGGAAGGGCTGATTCAGGGTCGAATCGGTTGTGATCCAACCTTTCTCAGAGGCTTCTGTTCTCAGGTCTTTCTGACTGCCAAAAGTGAAACCCAGACCGGGGGCTCCATCGCTCCATCTGCTTCCTAAAACATCCGGCTCTGGAATAAATCCCGGGAGGGCTGTACCGGTGCTCTGTGAATAAGTGATGGTTGCTTTCTTAACACCAAGAACGACTTTCAGGAAACCTTCCCCGATAATTTTGGCATAATTAACTTTTTCTTTTTCGGTACTGTCGGATTCCACTTCGGGGTCCTGGGTTTGCTGGTCCCGCCCACGTCCACGTTGCTGGGGTGGTCCGCCTCGTGCCCCTCGCTGGTTTTTAGGCCTCAGCAACTGCTTTAGATAGGGCGACTTATTATAGAGTTTGTCAAAGGCAAGGTTCCCGTTAAGCTGAAGGGTTCTTGAGTTCTCAATCTGGTTCCCTAATCGTGCCTGGATAGAGGAGGGGGATGCTGTCCAGCTATAACTTGACTGATAAGTAAAGGTAGATGTTACCCAATCAAGTAACGGTAATTTATCAATAGGTATGGTGTAATTCAGGGTGAAATTCTGTACATAACGGTTCATGTTACCAAAGCTGAAAATCTGGTTTTTCACATTAACCGAATCCCTTGCCTCTTCATCATACCATTCACTGCTCTTCTGTTTACTACCCGGAGCCTGGTTGATGAAAGTATTGGCTGAGGCACTGTATTGCAACGACAGTGATTTGGCCAGGTCGAATTTGAGGTCATAATTTCTGTCCCAGTCCCAGGTCTTATTAAATGTAGGTCTGATCTTGATCACTCCTAAACTTTTATCCCTCAATTTCATTTCCCCGTATGAACTTACCATTTCAGTTGTGAAACTGAATGATTTCGGTAGGTAATAAAAGTTAAAATCTTTGATGATCCTAAGGGCTTTGGTCTTGGATATAAAACCGATCTTCTCAAATGGTTTTACAATTTTGGGTGAGACTGCAAAGTTATATCCAAAGCCACCCCTGTATTGTTGTAGAAGATCATATTCAATGTCAACATTTCTTGCATATACTTCAGAGTAAGCATAGGTGAAGTTAAAATTCTCAACGTCATAAATACGCGGTTTCTTTGTGCCGCCAACCCTTTCCTTGCGCATATTCATGAAGTTGATGTTCTTGCGTTGTGTATAATCAACCACAAGTTTTTTCACACTGTCCTGTTTATCTTCGGCAACATAAGAGTCGAGATCATCCTGGAGTATAATATCAGGATCCAATGGATTGTATTCGGGAGTAATATGTGTTTCAGAGTAATCGAAGTGCATTGGGAGTCTTATACCTGCTTTTTCAGGGAAGAATTTACCGAGCTGAAGGTCGGTAGATACGTCAAATTGCGTAACAGCTTCCAGGTTTACATCACTGATCTTGCTGTCGAGGCTGGCAAAACCGGCTGAACTGTGCATACCCGCAACTGTTACCTGGCCAAAGTCGGCAAGTTGTGCCTGCATAGTGGCTGTTGCAGCCCAACCTCCCTTTTTGTTAAAATCAGTCAGCCGGAGTTCATTCACCCATACTTCTGCACATATTGGTTCAACTTCCACTACACCCGGTTTTTTAGGATTCCTTACCCCGATCATAATCGTTTTAACATCACTGATCGTTGGTGAACCAAGTACGGTAATGATTCTGTCGCCGTAGTATTCAACATAAGGGAAGGTTAGAAAAACATTGGATCCGGGTTCACGCATGGCAATGTTACGACGGTGTTTTACACTTACCAAATGTTCCAGGTCAACATCAAAATCATTGCTGGAAGGCCAGATTGCATATGGGTCGGTTGCAGGGGTACCCCAGGGAGTAAAGGTCAGCGGAACCTCATACTCATAATAGTTCTCTGTAAAATCGGAGCCTATCCTGATAAAACAAGTCAGGTCGCCATATTCCAGTTCCTGGTTCTCGATCGATTTTTCGGCATGCACAAACATTTTAATGTGTTTGTACTGACGGAAATCAAAATCAGTTGTTTTGTAAGCGGCCCTTGCATCTCCATCAACAAGATCGCACACATTGAGTACCATCGATTGCTCATTCAGACGGATGAGGTTGGTGGTACCCAGGTTAATTTCTCTTTCTATTCCCGGAGGGATGATATAAGGTACAGGTTGCCTGAACCCATTTTCTTCAATGTTTAAGGTAGAAATATCAAATGTTGTCAGGGCCTGGATATCGTCAGGGATATATTCACCGGCTGCCAGCAGATTGTGCTGATATTTACGCCATTCACCCCTTACAAGCTCAAAGGTTGCAAACCTGAGAACAACCGGTCGTTCAAATTCTTTCATGAATACACGCATGAAACGGATCGATTTAAAGTCGGTAATGCCTCCTATGGCACGATCAGGCTGGCTTACAGGAATTTTGAACTGGTACCATTTTGTGCTGGTAACTTTATTGTTTGGAAGCTTTATTCCTTGTGCAAGGAACACATCTGTAATATATTGGCTTCCCACTTCCATTTTAGTAGGATCAAGATCGATCTCATACTGGAAATAGCGTTCTGATTCACTCAATGTATTGTCTCTGTTAAGGTCTTCTACATCGGGAAGTGTTGTTGAGGCCGTTGGATAGTTTTCAGGATTCTGAGCATCGGTGGGAGAGTTTCCGTCAGGGCCATTAAATTGTTTATACCTTTCAAGCACGCTTGCGTATTTAGGATCCTCATCATAATCTGTTCCACGGAAGTAATGATAGTTATCAGAAGATGGATCAAGGAATGCCTGTTGATAAGCTGCTGAGTTCGGGCCGTACTCTGCAGCAATGGTATCAAGGTATGCGTGCAATCCCGCCTGTGAGTAAAACGAACGCTCATCATCATCTCTCAGTCCGTCGTAACCCACATCCTGGAATTGACGTGAAGCCTCTTCCGTATCAAATGATTCAACCAACGCCTGAACATTCGGGACGCGTCCCCAACCGGTGGTATCTACATTCACAACTTCAACAGACGTAGGCAATCCGTTTTCATACGATTTCCTAGAATCCCGAAGTACATCTTCAGAGATATCACCAAGGTTAAAATATAATTTCCCCTTATTGGTCGAATCTTCTGTAAATGGATCCATGAGCCAGAATTCAATGTATTCAACATTGGTAGCTTCAAAGTCTGTTGACTCAATTTTTCGCATGACCCCCCCCCAACGTGTTTCAGGATCGTTCAGGTTACCGTTTTCATCAATACCTTTTGAATAACTGCTTGGCAAAGCGTCATAGTTATACGGACCCCTTTCTTTTGGGTAATAGGCAAGGTTGAATATAGCAATGTTTGTAGGGGTCCCGCTGGGAATGTCCTTATTTGGGAATACCTCGGTTTCAAGGACTTGCCTTACAGGATCCCTTGAAAGTTCGTCCTTGGAAACATTGGGTGGGACCAATGTACTGTTCCTGTCATAGAATAATGGATCGATAATGTACCATGCAAATTTCGCCCTGTTTTTTCCGTAATCGATTTGTGTTTTAAAATTAAATGCACCTGCTATATCTGTTTCAGGGAAGAGGTCAAGTTGCCCTTGTGGCGTACTGGCAAGAAACCATGTTCCGTAGTTTTTCAGGTCGATGGTAGATTTTGCTCCTTCAAAGTCATCAATATAGGAGGTGCCGCTTGACCCGATTGCCTTTGAGTGTCCCGGTAGAAATTGCGCAAACTCAGCATTCACACTGATCATTGAGGCTGCTTTGGTTTCTATGAGGGGAATGGCATCAACTAGTTTTGTCAGGAACCGTGATTCAGACTGGTAGTTCAGATCGAACCCCCAAATTGTATTATTGATAGGATCGTTACCATAACTTACCTTCTGCGTCAGCGGACGCTCATGAAGGTTCAAAATGGTACCACCAATCAGGAAGTTTGGATTGAAAGCATGCTCGATACGTGATCCCATCAAACGCTTGGTTTGAATGTTAAACAGAGTATTGTTTTCCATCGATACGTTGATGGGTGTACCAGAGTTAAGGATACCTTCATTTATAATCCTGACACGTCCGAGTGTATAGTCAACCGTATAATCAACATTTTCAGTCAGGGTACGTCCACCTGCAGTGACCTTTACCGATCCGCGTGGTACATTGAAGGCATTCAGGCTGATCTCCGAACCGGATGAAGATTGATAAAACCCTTCAATAATATACTTGTTCTTATCAGGAAATTGTTCGGCTCCGGTCTTGGTGAGGGTATACAGGGAATCATAACAATAGCGGTTTGCCAGCGATGAATCGCCGCCATTGGTGATGATCTCTTTTCTCAGGTAGCTTCCAAAAGGTTCCAGTACAGTGAAGAATATCTTACCGTTAGATGATTGCATGGTTCCTCCCTGCGTGGCAGCTCCATCAATAAAATCAAAGAGACCGTCATCAGGAGGGTTCAGTTGTTGGTTTAAGTTGTCAAGGTTGAATACGCTAAGCAGGGGCACCCCTTTGATATTATCAGGACCTTCAACGAAGTATCCCGTAGGCACTCCATTGTCGTTACCTGAATACAGGATATTCAGGATAAATTTTTCACGGCTTACCTGGTATGCTCCGATGGAGTAAATGTTTTTCATCATCAGGTTCCACATCGGAATCCTTGTATTCAGCGATGTACTCTTCAGCAGTTTCACTACAAGGCATGCCGGGGCCACCACACCCTGATCAGCGAATTCACCTACCTGGAATACGGAGCTATCCTGGCCGATAACGGTATATTGATATGAAACAGCAAGGGTCTGATCGGAATTAAGTGTTGTATTCAGGGAGATAAAACCCAGTTTGCTGTTCAAAGTATACTCTGAAGGATCAAGTTTCCTGGCCACCTCAACTTTTTCAAAATCAACTCCGGGGTTATACCCAAGGCTTTTAAGATAGTTGGATGCTGTATTGATGTCGCGGATGTTGGCTGTATCCAGGTTCATCAAAAGAGTGTTCGAGTTGTTTGCCGGATACGTCCTGCCGGGAATCGGATCAACATTTGGATTGTAAATGATTTTGTTTTCAGCCAAATCCTGGAAGGCTACAATGTTCCTGTTCTGGGTAACGGCAGCTCCGATATTGGTTACCCAAACTTCCACCCTGTTAATGTTGATATCTGAAATCACCAGTGGCAGTTCTGCCAACGCGCGCTCGTAATGATCTCTGAAATTTTGTGACAGGAAAAAGTGCTTGTTTTCGTCGTAATCAACAGCGGTCAGGTAAAAGTCGTTCGATTGTGCACCACCCTGAACGGTAACATTTGAAGTTTCGCTTTGTTGTTCGGAATAGACTGCCGTGACCATGGTTCGTCCGAACTGCAATTTTGCTTTCATACCAAACAGGCTCTGGTTACCGGTAATCAGGGAGGTGTTTAGCGGAAGAGAAACATTACCGGCTTCAATCAGTTTGATGATCTCATCTTCTTTTCCTTCATACTTCAATTGAAGTTTATTCTCAAAGTCGAAAGTTGCTTCTGTATTGTAATTGGTCCTGAATTCGATCTTATCACCGATCTTGGCAACCACGTTCATCTGTATCTTCATGTCGAAGTCGAAGTTGGTGGTCCTTCTTTGCCTTACATTCAGGGTAGGATTGTCTGTCTTGTTGTTCATCACCCCGAAGATCAACTCTGCGGATCCCTGAGGCCTGATATCAATGGTATTGTTACCGAATATTGTTTCGAAGAATTTACCTCCAACATAAATTGTCGGAATGATTCCGTCGCCCCTATCCAGTCCTGAGGATGCCTGACTACGTTCTTTCCAGTAGCTTCGCACGGAGTTTTTAAGTTGGAATTCCTGATATTCATCGAATGACATATAGGTTGGGTTCCTGTAGTTCAGGTCTCCGATCTTATTCTGGATAAGGTATTGATTGCTTTCAGGGTCGTACTCAATTTCTGTTTTCAGGTTTGAAGGGTTGCCAAGATACAAACCATGTGTATCCTGCGGCATGTACAGAAGTTCTTCGTTATCCTGAAAGGGGTATAATAAGTAGGCTGGAGCTGTTGTATCGGGTATTGAATCAGGTATTAGCCAGGGCACAGCAATGCTTTCTTCACCGCGGCCGCCAGCTGACGTTTCCCATACAATACTTAATAAGGAAACAAATACAACAAATGTGAACAGATATTTAATTATCCGTATCAATGATCATCGTTAGTTATTTCCGCCCGAGGACGAAATTGTGCAAAAAAAATATACAGCTCGTGGATCAATGGAAACATACGTAATTACAGAAGTTTCAGGGCTTCCCTGATCAGCCCCCCAACAGTTAGCGTAGAATTTGGATTGTTTTCTTTAATACCGGTAAATGCTTTGTCCAACGCTTTTTCAGCCTGTTTCCTGTTAAACCCTAACGAGGTCAGTCCTCTTAACGCATCATTAAAGAGTGTATTGTGCGATAAAGTACTTTTTTCTTCTAATATATAGCCTTCTTTGGCCAGTTTATCTTTTAGGTCGATCACTATCCTCTGGGCAGATTTTCCGCCAATGCCTTTGATCGACTCAAGAAGCTTTACATTTTCAGTTGCAATTGCAGTGCTGATCTCATCCGGTGAATAAGAAGATAAAATAAGCCGGGCAGTATTGGCTCCAACACCGGAAACAGATATCAGGCTGCGAAAAAGCATTCTTTCCTGTTCGGTGGAGAACCCAAATAATTGTTGAGCATCCTCCCTGACAACCAGGTGGGTATATAGTTTATATTGCTCATTTATTTTAATATGGGAATAGGTGAATACAGAAATATTAATGTAATATCCAACCCCATTTACATCGATCACAGCATACGTCGGATTCGACTCAGTGACCTTGCCTTCTATATACGCATACATATATCTGCCTCAAATTTATTTGTGTGCTGCAAATCTAATAAATATAATATACTTATTGTGGACAGCTTAATTTTATAATACCAAATTTAGAAATAATAAAAATTGTAATTAAATTATATAAAAAATTTAAATATTATTAGCTTTGCGGTTCGCTGTTAATCAATTAACAATAACCTGAAAAACATGGACAACCTCTTTCGTAAAGATGCACTTATTTACCATTCAGAAGGCCGGCCCGGTAAAATTGAAGTAATTCCGACCAAACCTTATTCAACCCAACGCGACCTTTCGCTGGCATATTCTCCCGGTGTTGCTGATCCCTGCCTTGAGATCCAAAAAAACCCGGAAGATGTTTACAAGTATACAGCCAAAGGAAACCTGGTGGCTGTCATTTCCAATGGGACAGCTGTTTTGGGATTGGGAGACATAGGTGCTGAGGCAAGTAAGCCTGTGATGGAAGGAAAAGGCTTGCTCTTTAAGATATTTGCAGATATAGATGTTTTTGATATAGAGATAGAAGATAAAGGCATCGATAAGTTTGTTGACACTGTTATAGCCATCGCACCTACTTTTGGTGGGATCAACCTTGAAGATATCAAGGCTCCTGAATGTTTCGAGATAGAAGAAAGGATCAAGGCGGCACTTAATATTCCTGTGATGCATGATGATCAGCACGGTACTGCCATCATCACCACTGCCGGATTGTTGAATACGTTGGAGCTGACCGGCAAAAAAATAGAAGACCTGAAGATCGTTGTAAATGGAGCAGGTGCCTCGGCCATCTCATGTACAAAGCTATATTTAGCGCTGGGTGTGAAAAAGGAAAATATTGTAATGCTCGATAGCAAGGGTGTTTTACATAAAGGGCGCACCGACCTGAACAGCTCAAAAATGGCTTTTGTTACCGATCGTGATATTCAAACCCTTGAACAGGCAATTGACGGAGCTGATATGTTCCTTGGCCTTTCAGCAGCAGGTGCACTGAAGAAAGAATACCTTGCCACCATGGCGAAGAATCCGGTGGTTTTTGCGCTCGCAAATCCGGTCCCCGAAATTGGTTATGTGGAAGCCATGGCTACCAGAACAGACCTTATTATGGCTACTGGTCGTTCGGATTATCCCAATCAGATTAACAATGTACTTGGATTCCCGTTTATTTTTCGCGGAGCGATGGATGTCAGGGCAACAACCATTAACGAAGAAATGAAACTTGCAGCTTCCAAAGCGCTAGCTGAACTTGCGAAAGAGCCTGTACCGGAAGAAGTAAACATCGCCTATCATGAAAAAAACCTGAAATTCGGAAGAGATTACATTATTCCCAAACCAACTGATCCCCGCTTGATCATCCATGTTGCTCCTGCTGTAGCAAAAGCTGCCATGGATTCAGGTGTGGCCCAAAAACCCATTGAAGATTGGGAAGTTTATCGTGAAGAGTTGAACAAAAGGCTGGGTCTCAGCAATCCACTGATGCGCCAAATCAAAGGACGGGCAAAAAGAGATGTGCAAAGAGTTGTATTTGGTGAAGCAGAAGATTACAATATGCTCAAGGCTGCTGAAATTGTGAAAAATGAGCATACCGCTATTCCGATCTTGCTCGGGAATCTTGAACTTGATGGCGTAGAGATCATCGATCCCAGGTCGGAAGACCAGGAAGAGAAAAGAAAAGAATTCGCTCAATTGTTGTTCGAGAAAAGGCAACGTCAGGGCATTACGATCAAGGCGGCTCACGACCTGCTGATGCACAGGAATTATTTCGCTCCTATGCTCGTTGAAACCGGGTATGCTGATGCAATGGTTTCCGGCCTTACAAGGAATTATCCGTCAACCATAAAACCTGCCCTGGATGTGATCGGTATGAAACCTGGAAGTTCACTTGTCTCAGGGATGTACATTATCAATACCAAACGTGGACCTTATTTCTTTGCGGATTGTACAGTGAATAAAAACCCAAGTTCTGAAGAATTGGTGGAAATCACACTGCAAACAAAATATGCTGTTGAACAATTCAGAATGGAACCCAGGATTGCGTTTGTTTCCTATTCAAACTTCGGTTCAAACCCCGGGGATATTCCCAACAGGCAAAGAAAGGCCATTTCCTATATGCATGAGAAATATCCTGATATGATCGTTGATGGTGAAATGCAGGCAAATGTAGCTGTCAACCCGGAGATTCTTGCGAATAATTTCCCATTCTCAAAATTGATGGGTGGTGCTGCAAATACATTGATTTTCCCTTACCTTACTGCAGGTAATATTGCATATAAATTATTGCAGGAACTTGCAGATGTTGAGGTGATAGGGCCTGTTTTAAATGGCATGAACAAATCGGTTCATATACTGCCAATTGGTAGTACTGTTGCAGAGATCGTAAACATGGTTATGATCGCAGCTCTTGATGCCCAATGCGTAACCCGCAGGGCAAATGGTAAGGAATGTAATTAGTCCTTCTCTTCTTCCTGTTTCATCATTATCAGCCCTAGGCTGTGGGTATTGCATTGTGCGAATCCCCGAAATTCCGTATTTTTGTAACTTTCAAGCAATAATTTACGAATAACTTACATCGTCAGCATGACGAAAAGAAAAAAACAAAAGGATTCCATTATGAAAAAAATAACTGTTATCGGAGCGGGTAATGTTGGGGCAACCTGTGCCAACGTGATCGCTCATAAAGACCTGTGCAGAGAAGTAGTGCTTGTTGATATTAAGGAAGGTGTTGCAGAAGGGAAGGCATTGGATATATGGCAAACTTCTTCGATTAATAATTTCAGTACACGCGTTACCGGTTGTACCAACGACTATTTGAAGACAAAAGGTTCCGGTGTGATTGTAATCACTTCAGGCATTCCCAGGAAACCGGGGATGTCGCGCGATGATCTGATCAAGACCAACGCCAGCATTATCAAAGATGTCACTGAAAAGGCGATCAGGTATTCACCTGATGCAATTATTATCATTGTATCCAATCCTCTTGATGTGATGACCTATGCTGCCTTTAAAGCAGCCAATAAAGAGCCCAGAAAAGTATTTGGAATGGCAGGCATCCTTGATACGGGTCGTTATAAGGCCTTTCTGGCACAAGCACTCGATGTCTCTCCAAAAGATATCCACGCGATGTTGATGGGTGGACATGGCGATAGTATGGTGCCACTGAGAAGATATACTTCTGTAGCGGGGATCCCGATTACTGAATTGCTGAATAAAGATGAACTGGACAAGATTGATGAGCGCACAAAAAAAGGCGGCGGCGAATTGGTGAACCTGATGGGAACATCTGCCTGGTATGCTCCGGGGGCAGCGGCTGCCATGATGGTGGAAGCAATCGTAGATGACCAGAAAAGGATCTATCCTGTATGTGCCTACCTCAATGGTGAGTACGGCCTGAAAGATGTTTACATGGGTGTTCCCGTGAAACTTGGAAAGGAAGGCGTTGAGGAGGTCATCGAACTGAAACTTAACACACGTGAGAAAGAAATGGTAAGTGAATCTGCCAATTCTGTTAAGGAAGCTGTTAAACTGCTTGATAAGATGAAACTCTTTGAATAAAATTGTTGTGCAGAATGCAAAAAAGGGTGGTGCGGATTTCCGGACCGCCTTTTTTTTATAATTGCATTTTAGTATCTTTACCTTGGGGCTATGACTCCAAATTATTTGAAATAAAAGTCAACTTACAATGCCTGAACGAATCGTTGTACTAAGTGGCGCCGGTATGAGTGCCGAAAGCGGACTCAAAACATTTCGCGATAATGATGGCCTGTGGAACAGTCATCGTGTGGAAGATGTGGCCACTCCGGAAGCCTGGGAAACAGATATGGAACTGGTGCTGGAATTTTATAATCAGCGGCGTAAACAATTGCTCGAATGCAAGCCGAATCCAGCCCATTATGCCCTGGCCCGGCTGGAAGAAAAATATGATGTACAGATTATTACCCAGAATGTTGATGACCTGCATGAAAGGGCCGGATCATCAAATGTTCTTCACCTCCATGGTGAGCTCAGAAAGGTTCGGAGCACACTTGATCCCAGCCTGGTTTTTGAATTGGATGGATGGGAACTTAAAGCCGGCGATAAATGCCCAAAAGGCTCTCAGCTGCGTCCACATATCGTTTGGTTTGGTGAAGCTGTTCCGAATATCAGTCCCGCCGCTGAAATAGCCGTTTCTGCAGATATCGTAATCGTGATTGGAACTTCAATGAAGGTTTATCCTGCTGCAGGCCTTATTCATTATGCACCGGTAGAAAGTGAAAAGTATTATATCGATCCGGGAGCCTTCGAAAACAGCATGGTATCCAATATGAAAATTATCAGGGATAAAGCCGGAATTGCCATGCCTGAATTAGCCGAGGAACTTCTTAAGAGATAATGGATGAAAGGCTCCAAGGATATCCAAAATAATTTTCTCCTGGAAAGAGCAAGGCGTTTTTGTGCTTACCAGGAAAGATCAGCATTTGATGTAAGGCGAAAATTACATGAATGGAAAGTGACACAAGAAGCGGAGGAAAAGATCATTCGCTCACTCATTGAAGAAGACTTTCTGAATGAAGAACGTTTTGCCAGAGTTTTTGCCGGTGGGAAATTCAGAATTAAAAAATGGGGCAAAAACAAGATCATGGCCGAACTGAGGGCCAGGAACATTTCCGATGATATGATTGAGATTGGGCTTGGTGAAATTAATGAAGATCATTATGAACAATGCCTGAAGGAAGTCATGGATAAGAAAAAAGAATTGTTCGAAGATCCTGATACCTACGAAAACCGGAATAAAATTTTTAATTACCTGGCCGGGAGAGGATTTGAAAAGTATTTGATTATCAAATATTTATAGGTTTAGGGTGGCAGATGCCGGGTACCAGGTAGCGGGTTCTCACCATCCATTCATGAATACAATAATTTTCTATCTTTGCTCAAAACAAATTTCATGGTATCACAAGAAGATATTAAAGCACTGAGTAAGAGGCTTGAAGCTTTGAGGAGGTTCCTTTGACATCGGCAATAAGAAAAGCCTGATAAAAGAAAAGGAAGCAGTCACCCAACAAGCCGAATTCTGGAATGATCCCAAAAAAGCCGAAGTGGTCTTAAAAGAGATAAAGGCTATAAAATTTTGGACTGAAGCTTTTGATAAAACCACATCTGCATTTGATGATCTCAACATCATTTCTGAGTTTTTTGCCGAAGGCGAAGGCTCGGAGAGTGATCTTGATAAGCAATATGGTAAAGCACTTAAGGTTATTGAAAAGCTTGAGTTTCTGAATATGCTCAGTGGGGAAGAGGATAAGTTTGGTGCGATCCTTCAAATAAATGCCGGTGCCGGTGGTACTGAGAGCCAGGACTGGGCTGAGATGCTCATGCGTATGTATCTGCGCTGGGGTGAAAGAAATCATTATAAGGTTAAACAACTTGAACTAAGTGAAGGTGATGTAGCGGGTTTAAAATCGGTATCCATTGAGTTTGAAGGGGAATTTGCTTTCGGATACCTGAAGGGAGAAAATGGTGTGCATCGACTGGTACGCTTGTCGCCCTTTGATTCAGCCAACAGAAGACATACTTCCTTCGCTTCTGTTTATGTATACCCTATTGTGGATGAAAATATACATATTGAGATCAGTTCTTCTGATATCACATGGGATACTTTCAGATCGAGTGGCCCCGGCGGACAAAACGTAAATAAGGTAGAAACCGCCGTAAGGCTTCGCCATGAACCCTCAGGCCTGGTCATTGAATGTCAGGAAACACGTTCACAGGGACAAAACAGGGAAAAAGCCCTCAGAATGCTGAAATCCCAGTTATACGAAATTGAACTTCGAAAGAAAAAAGAAGCACAGGCCGAAATAGAGGGGAATAAGAAAAAGATTGAATGGGGGTCGCAGATCAGGTCATATGTAATGCACCCATACAAGATGGTAAAAGATCTGCGCACAAACCATGAAACAGGAAATGTGCAGGCAGTGATGGATGGAGACCTTGAAGATTTTATAAAAACCTATCTGATGCAATTCGGACAAAACAGTTAATACCCCTTTGCCATAGCCTCAGGGCATAACCTAACCAATAGCAGCAATATGTATAAAATTTACCACAACCCAAGATGTAAAAAGTCAAGAGCCGGACTGCAATACTTACAGGAAAGAGGAATTGAGCCGGAAGTGATCGAATACCTGAAAACTCCCCTTTCTGAAGCAGATGTAAAAGACCTCTTGGTTCGTTTGCATAAAAAACCGGCAGAGATCATCCGTACGCAGGAGGCTGTGTATAAATCTGACTTTAAAGGAAAAAACTTTTCTGATGAGGAATGGGTCAGGATTCTTGTTGAAAATCCAAAACTCATACAAAGACCCATTGTTGTTAAAGGCCCCAAGGCCATACTGGGAGATCCGGCATCCGAAATTGATGTGCTACTATAAAAAGAATCATTAACCATAAAAACCAGGAATAAAGATGGAATATCGTATTGAGAAAGACACCATGGGAAATGTGGAAGTTCCCGCCGATAAGTATTGGGGTGCGCAAACCCAACGTTCTAAAAACAACTTCAAGATCGGAGAATCAGGCTCAATGCCGCTTGAGATCATTAAAGCTTTTGGATATTTGAAGAAGGCGGCTGCAATGGCCAACAATGAGCTTGGTGTTTTGCCTGATGAGAAATTAAAGCTTATAGCAAACGTTTGTGACGAGATCCTTGAGGGGAAATTAGATGATAATTTTCCACTTGTGATCTGGCAAACCGGTTCCGGTACACAATCAAACATGAATGTGAATGAGGTTGTGGCCAACCGGGCTCATGTGTTGAATGGTGGGAAATTAGGTGAAGGCGATCGCCCCATCCATCCCAATGATGATGTAAATAAATCTCAATCATCGAACGATACATTTCCCACTGCCATGCATATTGCAGCATATAAAATGATAGTGGAAACCACCATACCCGGAATAGAAATGCTTCGGGATACGCTGGCTTCTAAATCGGATGCATTTAAGGATGTAGTTAAAACAGGCCGTACTCATCTCATGGATGCCACACCGCTTACACTCGGACAGGAATTCTCCGGTTATGTGGCTCAGCTTGATCATGGGATAAATGCTATTAAAAATACATTGCCCCACCTTACTGAACTTGCCCTCGGTGGCACAGCCGTTGGAACGGGTTTGAACACACCCAAAGGATACGATAAATTAGTCGCTGAGAAAATTGCAGGGCTTACAGGCTTGCCCTTTGTAACAGCCAAAAACAAATTTGAATCACTTTCAGCCCATGATGCCATGGTAGAAAGTTCCGGTGCACTCAAAACCCTTGCTGTAAGTCTTATGCATATTGCCAATAACCTCAGGATGCTGGCATCCGGCCCTCGTTGTGGGATATCCGAAATTATCTTCCCCTCAAACGAACCCGGCTCATCCATCATGCCCGGTAAGGTAAACCCAACCCAGGCAGAGGCTCTTTCAATGGTTTGTGCTCAGGTGATTGGGAATGATGCGGCCATAACAGCCGGAGGAATGCAGGGACATTTTCAATTAAATGTTTTTAAACCTGTAATGGTGTTCAACCTTTTAATGTCGGCCAGGCTGATAGGAGATGCCTGTGTTTCCTTTAATGATAATTGTGCAGTTGGAATCGAACCCAACCTGCCATATATTAAAAAGAACCTGGAAAACTCGCTTATGCTGGTTACTGCTCTCAATACACATATTGGTTATGAGAATGCTGCAAGCATTGCAAAAAAAGCTCATAAAGAAGGGATCACGCTCAAAGAATCAGCACTCTCATTGGGGATGCTCACTGAGGCTGAATTTGATGAGTGGGTTGATCCTGCAAAGATGATCGGTCCTAAATCATAAATCTTCATATCTTTGGGTTATGAACCACCTGAAGGAAAAGATCAAATCCCTGGCATCAGCTTATGCCGGGGATGTACTTGATATACGCAGATACCTGCATCAATATCCTGAGCTTTCTTTTAAAGAAGTGGGTACGGCTGCTTTCATCGCTTCAAAACTTGATGAAATTGGTATTTCATATGAAAGTGGTATTGCAAAAACAGGCATCGTAGCACTGATCAGGGGAAATAACCCTGAAAGCAAGACCATCGCTTTGCGTGCCGATATGGATGCACTCCCCATTATTGAGAAAAATGATATAGCCTACCGCTCAAAAAATGAAGGTATTATGCATGCCTGTGGGCATGATGTCCATATGGCTTGTCTGTTAGGAGCTGCAAGAGTGCTGAATGAGATCAGAAATGAATTCTCAGGAACCATCAAACTGCTTTTTCAACCATCCGAAGAAAGTTATCCGGGTGGTGCAAAAGTGATGATAGAAGAAGGGGTGCTGGAAAACCCTGCGCCTGAGCTTATTTTCGGACAGCATGTTTTTCCCGAACTGGAAGCAGGAAAGATCGGGCTGCGACCCGGAAAATATATGGCTTCTACCGATGAGGTATTTATTACTGTAAAAGGAAAAGGAGGGCATGGAGCCATTCCCGATAAAGTGATTGATCCCGTGCTGATTGCTTCTCACATTGTGATCGCTCTTCAGCAGATCGTAAGCAGGAAATCAAAGCCTACCATGCCAACAGTTGTTTCCTTTGGAAAAATATATTCAGACGGACAAACCAATATCATTCCCGACGAAGTGAAATTAGAGGGCATCATCCGGACTTTTGATGAAGAATGGCGCGAAGAGATAAAAAACACTATTCGTAAAATTGCCTGCGGCCTTGCTGAGAGCATGGGTGGGAGTTGTGATGTATTCATTGATCAGGGATACCCAGCTGTAGTGAATGATGAACAATTAACTGTGAGAGCCAAAAAATATGCTGAAGATTATCTTGGAAAGGAAAATGTTGTGGATTTGGAAATGCGCATGACAGCAGAAGATTTCTCATATTTTGCTCAAAGGCTGCCCGGATGTTTTTTCCGCCTGGGAACAGGTAATATTGAAGAGGGAATAACTTCAAACCTGCATTCAGCTACTTTCAATGTTGATGAATCAAGCATGGAGATCGGCACGGGTATTATGGCATGGTTTGCAGTCAATGAATTGAAATAGATATGCAGGTAAATGGAATAGACTACAGGACGGTTTGGATGGAAGGGAATTCTGTTTTTATGATCGATCAGAATGAACTCCCCTTTTCATTCAGGATACTGGAATCTTCTCAATACGAAGAAAGCTGTCATGCCATCCGCACTATGCTTGTGAGGGGTGCCGGAGCCATAGGTGCCACAGCAGGATTTGCTATGGCGCAGGCTTATCTGCAGGCACCTGCAAAAGGCGGTGATGAGTTCTTGCAGCAGGCTCGCTATGAGATTGAAAACACCAGGCCTACAGCCAGGAACCTTTTTTATGCCGTTGAGAGGGTGTTCAATGCCGGAAAAATATCTTCAGAAAGAGCTGTAATCGAAGCACAGGATATTGCAGATGATGATGCCCGGGATTCAAGAAATATTGGCAAATTCGGAAATGAACTGATCAAGGATGGGTTTAATATCTGTACGCATTGCAATGCAGGCTGGCTTGCATTTGTTGATTTTGGGACTGCACTCTCGCCCGTTTACCGGGCCTGGAAAGAAGGAAAAAATGTATTTGTTTATGTTGATGAAACGCGTCCCCGCAACCAGGGAGCCAGATTAACTGCCTGGGAATTGTACCAGGCTGGCGTACCACACGTAATCATTCCTGATAATGCAACTGCTTCTCTTATGTCGCAGGGAAAGATCAATATGATGATCGTTGGAGCCGACAGGATCGCAGCCAATGGAGATGTGGCAAATAAGATAGGCACACTGGGAAAAGCCATCATTGCCCGGACCTACGATGTTCCCTTTTTTGTTGCAGCGCCTACTTCAACAATTGATACTGCATGCAAATCAGGCAAAGATATTATTATCGAGGAACGAGATGAAAATGAGGTGCTATACCAGCATGGTATCGACAGAGAAGGAAATATAAATGAAATACTTGTATGCTCTCCCGGATCACATGCCTACAATCCTGCCTTTGATATTACACCTGCCAATCTTATAACAGGGATCATTACTGAAAAAGGTATTGTCAATCCAGATGGGTCATCCATCGCCTCCTTATTTGATTAAAAGAATTCAGTTATGGAACTCACATTGAAAGAAAAATTTGTCATCCTGGCATATGAGCCGGTAAAGGGTACAAACCTGGCTACGAATTTTATTGGATACGGTATTTGTGGTGCAATGCTTCTTGAACTGGCAGCAATGAAAAAGATAAAGATCGAGAATGGCAGGATCAAGCTTGTGGATGGGAAAAGGACAGATGATGAGATGCTCAATAAGTTGCTTGAAATACTGAATAAGGCTTCCAGGCCGATGAAGGTTCGAATGCTGATGAGCAAGATTAACCAAGGCTTGTCCAGATATAAAAAGCCAATCATTGAAGGCTTGATTAAAAAACATTATTTGCGACTGGAGAGAAAGAGATTTCTTGTTTTTAAGTACAATACATATCCATCCGCTAACAGGTCATATAGAAAAGACCTTGTGGAATATGTCCGTCGCTTTATTCTCAGGAAGGCTCCTTCTGATGCAGATGTAGCTTTACTGGCAGGACTGGCAGGAGCATGTAAATTTGCCTCGAAGTTTTTTGATACAAAAAAAGACAGAAAGCTGGCTAAAAAAAGGATCGCTGAATTGGTAAAGAACAATGAGATCGATCATGCCATTGATGAAACCATCCGTGCTGTTCAGTCTGCTGTGCTGGCCTCTGTAGTTGTAACAACAGCAGCAAGTACCGGTTCACATTAGGGGGTGTTTCAACCCAAACTTATTTCTGATTTTGTTAAAAATGGATCTTATGATAATCCCATGTTTTATTATCACGGTGTTTTCTGATCTTATTGGAAAGATGGATAAATATCTCAAGTTTGTTTTTTGCCAGCCACTGCAGGGCTGCTTCTTTGCCATTGCAGGCATCAGCAAAGATGATAAGGAAACTCATGTCATGATTCTTTAGCCAACCATATGCCTTCGGATTCTTGTCGATGGCCCCATCCAATGCGGCTAATTGTGGAAAGCGATGCGCCATCAACCAGTTAAATGCTTCTTCGCTCCCCCTGATAGCACTTGAAAGGGCAGCAAGTTCGGGATAACCATTTTTCAAAAGCCAGTCGAGGATCTTCTCATTATCTTCGAATGTTTCCCCGAAGGCCATCAATATTTTTGCAGGATAGTTTAGCATAATATCAGCATTCAATTAGCCAAAGACCTTTGTTTTAATCCCTTCTTGCTTCAGTAAATCGGCAATCTTATTTAACTCTTCAAAGGAGATTTTTTCAAGGTCTTGTTCAGGTGTTGCCCTGTCGATGGGATAGAGCATAACATATTCCGGATGGATCTCCCTGAGCAAGGAAATCCATGCATTTATTTCTCCTTTTTCTGTATTATCAATTACATTTCCTTGGTGCATTCCTCTTAAGAACAAGCTTTGGATAATTAATTTACCCTCAAATTTTTTGAGGTATTTAACCACTTTTCCCAGGCTAAGATTCCCTGCAGGTTTATTGATCAACCTGAACATATTTTCGGTTCCGGCATCAAGTTTCTGAATGTTGTTGTCTGCCTTTAAAAGGGCTTTGAATACATCCTCGTGATGTAACATGCTGGCGTTCGACAGCACTGTGATATTGGTTTCAGGAAAGTATTCGTTCCTGAGCTCGATTGTGTCGTCAATAATGTCGGCGAATGCCGGATGTATCGTAGGTTCTCCGTTCCCGGCAAAAGTGATGGCATCAGGAGCTTTGTCCTCCTTTTTCATTTCCAGCAACTTCTTCTCCAACAAAGCCTTAACCTCATCCCTGCCGGGTAAGCCCTTACTGCCGTCGGGCCTGCTATGTGTCCATCCACATTCACAATAGATGCAGTTGAATGTGCAATATTTGTAGTCAACAGGCAAGAGATTCACACCCAGTGATACCCCTAATCTTCTGCTCATTACTGGCCCAAAAACCGTTTCGTGAAATAAAACACCACTCATAATAAAGCTTTTGATAAAGGTACATATTTTTTGATATTAATTATAAACTCCGGAATTGATATCAACATTCATATATAAAATATCCCAATATCCGGTTCCCGGCATCCTATAGACGGGCACCCGGCACGCTGTACCAGATACCCAAAATATTCCTACCTTTGCTCTTCATTTTATGTCAGATCTAAAACAAATAAAGGAACCGGTTAAGAATCACATCAAGGAGTTTGAAAAGTACTTTCAACGCTCCATGAAGAGTTCTGTTCCAATGCTTAACAGGGTAACTGCTTACATCGTTAAGCGCAAGGGTAAGCAAATGCGTCCTTTATTCGTTTTTCTTTCTGCTGAGATCGCCGGAGGCGTAAATGAATCTACCTACAGAGGAGCATCCCTCGTGGAACTATTGCATACTGCTACCCTTGTGCACGATGATGTGGTTGATGACTCAAATGAGCGACGCGGAATTTTTTCTATCAACGCTCTTTGGAAGAATAAGATATCGGTGCTGGTGGGAGATTTTCTTCTGTCAAAAGGACTTCTTCTTTCCCTCGATAATAACGATTTTGAAATGCTCAAGATCGTTTCCAATGCTGTTCGGGAGATGAGTGAAGGTGAACTGCTCCAGATTGAAAAGTCCCGGCGACTGGATATTAAAGAAGATATTTATTATGAGATCATCCGTAAGAAAACGGCATCTCTCATTTCTTCTTGTTGTGCCTGCGGGGCTTTTTCTTCAAAAGGCGATAAGGAAATCACGGAGAAAATGAGGCTTTTCGGTGAAAAGGTCGGAATGGCATTTCAGATCAAGGATGATCTTTTCGATTATCAGAAAGCAAATAAAACCGGAAAACCTACAGGCATTGACATCCGCGATAAAAAGATGACTTTACCTTTGATATATTTGCTTAATAATTCCGGTAAAAGCGAACGAAGGCGGATTATTAATATTATCAAGAACCATGGTACTGATCCCGATAAGGTGGCCGGACTGATTCGCGATGTGACCGAAAGCGGAGGTATTAAGTATGCTGAGGGAAAAATGATGCAATACAGGGAAGAGGCATTTGATATCCTCAATAGCTTTCCGGAATCTCCAGCCAGGAAATCAATGGCCGATCTGTTGACCTTTACCACCGAAAGAGAGAAATAATCAATTCAGTATTTCCGGGATCAATGGGATCATTTACCATTTTTAAGGGTAAACCCAAAAGTGGGCCCAACACCCAGTGTACTTCTAACATGAATGCCTTGTTCTCGTGGGCTTCAATAATATGCTTTACGATGGCAAGGCCGAGGCCGGTACCCCCTCCTTCACGCGAACGGCCTTTATCCGTACGGTAAAATCCTTCGAAGATCCGGGGAATATTTTCCTGATCAATTCCAAGTCCATTGTCAGCAACCTCAATTAATACGGTTTTATCCATGTTGTAAAAACTGAGGGTTGTTTGACGCTCATCTTCTTTGCAATATTTAATGCTATTGTCGATTAGGTTTATAAGTACCTGCCGGATCCTTTTTTTATCGGCCTCAACTAGAATGGGTTTATCGTACTTCTTGTCAAACCTGATTTCAGCCTTTCGCTTTTTGGCTTTGATTTCCATAAACTCTATGATCTCACGTGTGTGATCGACAATATTAAATACAGAAAAGTTTAGTTTTAACGTACCTGATTCCAATTGTGATATGGCTTCCAGGTCCTCCACAATGGCGATCATCCGGTTGATGCTTTTCTCAGTCCTGATCAGATAGTTTTTATTGATCTGGGGGTCGTCCAGTCCACCATCGAGTAAAGTAAGCACATATCCCTGGATGTTAAAAATGGGCGTTTTAAGTTCATGGGATACGTTTCCCAGAAACTCCCGGCGGTAGACGGCAAGTTCTTTCAGGTCATCAATTTCTTTTTTTTGCTGTTTACCCCATTCAACAACCTGCTCATTGACATTATCCAGTGTTTCATTTATCCTGGATTTATGATCAAGATCCTGACTTACCTGAAAATTATGTATTGTTTTATAGATGATCTTGATCTTTTCAAAAATGAAACGGTTGATGCTATGATTTAAAAGAAAGAACAGAACCAGGAACATCAGTAGTGTATCAATTGCGATCACAATCCCGGCTGAAAGTTCCAGCATATAAGTTAAAATGATGGATACGATTGCCAGAATCGAAGCCGCCAGGATTCAAATTTATAACCTACACCCTTAATTGTCTTAATGTTTTTAAGATCCAGTTTTTCCCGGATCTTTCTGATGTGAACATCGATGGTCCTTTCACCTACAATAACATCATTACCCCATACCTGAGAGAAAATTTCTTCCCTGGAAAATACCTTGTTCGGACGGGATGTAAGCAAGAGCAGAAGTTCAAATTCTTTCTTGGGAAGAAAGATCTCATTCCCTTCCATCATAATGCTATAGCGATCCCTGTCTATGGTAAATTCATCGAATTTCAACTACCGGTTTTCTTCTTTTTGCTCATGCTCCATATATCTTCTGAGCAAAGCTTTAACCCTGCTTGTCAGGATTCTAGGTTTAATGGGTTTGGTAAGATAATCGTCTGCTCCCGCTTCAAATCCTGCTAATTGCGAGTAGTCTTCACCCCGTGCTGTAAGAAAGATTACAATGGTGTTTTGAAGCTCGTTGATATTTTTGATCTCTGTGCAAGTTTCAATCCCATCCATTCCGGGCATCATTACATCAAGAATGATCAGATGTGGGAGCACTTCTCTTGCCTTCTCAATGGCTTCTTTCCCATTCAGGCAGGAATGTACCTAATAACCTTCCTTACGTAAATTGTATCCTAAAAATTCGACTACATCCGGCTCATCATCTACCAGCAGAATATTGTATTTTTCATTATTCGTTACACTAAATATCCGGAAAACCTATAAGAACTCCAAGGACTTTTTATTCAAACAAAAATAATTTAATTTGTGAAGATCAGCGAACTAATACTTCATTTGAGCTGGTAAACAATTTATTTATATCTCATAAGTTATAGTATTTAAAAGATGTTTCGATGCGAATAACTCTCTTTATACTTTCCCTTCTTTTGCTGAACGCTCTTTTCGGACAAACTTCTTTAAATGAGCAATTTTGTGTAAGTGATGAAGAATACCGCTTGTATAAATTGATCAATGAATATAGAATGGAAGAAAATTTAGCTTCCATTCCGCTTTCTGCATCCCTCTGCAAAGTGGCAGGGGCACATGTTTGGGACCTTCAAACCCATCAACCTGATCAAGGCAAATGCAATATGCATTCATGGTCGGATAAAGGCTCATGGTCGGAATGTTGTTATACAGATGACCATAAAAGGGCTGAATGTGTGTGGGCAAAGCCGTCGGAAATTACAGCATATGATGGCAATGGATATGAAATTGCATACTTCAGTTCCTGGCCTGTAGAAGAACATAAGGACCTTGCTCTGGCGGCACTGGAAGGATGGAAGGGCAGCCCGGGGCATAAGCATATGATCATTAATAAATATGCCTGGAAACGCATGAGATGGAATGCCATGGGTGTGGGTATTTTTGGTAATTATGCTGTAGTGTGGTTCGGTGAAGAAAATGATCCGGCAGGCAAGGCGAAGAGATGCCCTTAGTTGAAATCTGAACTTTGATGTTTGAAATCTGAATTTTGAACTATTTGTCCGGTTAAAATCAACTTAGGTTTTAAATTGATGGGTATTTCTCCCTTCGGTCGAAATGACACGACCATTTAATATTAGGAGAAGGGCGCGGCGCACAATAAACATCAATCATCGGAGCGCCGCGCCCTTCCATTGTTTGACAAGATATCATGTCATTTCGAATGAACGAAGTGAGTGAGAAATCCCCTCCTATCATATTCAATGATTAGATTTAACCGGACAGTAGTGATATAAAATATCAAATCATCAATCTTCTATCCACAATCGATAATCCATAATTCATTTTGAGCTTCTGCCCCAGGCCTCACACCCCATACAAGAATTTATTATCTTTGAAAAAAATGGCCTTATGAAGAAACTCATACTCTCCTTATTCTTTTTATCCTTTGTTGGCATTGGTTTTGCCCAGAAATTCAATGGCGGTGCCATGATCGGATTGGCTGCAAGCCAGGTAGCCGGTGATCAATACTCAGGTTTTAATAAAGTAGGGCCCATTGGCGGCTTTTTTGTGAACTTCCAGCCTACTGAACGCTCATCGGTTCAAATGGAACTTTATTATATTCAAAAAGGGAGCAGAAAGAGTGCAAATGCTGTGGAAGAGGATTATGAGTCGTATTTATTACGCGTCAATTATGTTGAATTGCCATTGTTGTATCAATATCATATTGGTTGGTTTCATATTGAGGCAGGCCCATCAGTTGCATTTTCTATGGGTGGATATGAAGAACGGGATGGCGTGGAGATCCAAGCGGATGATTTTGCCACAGCCACTTTTCAATTAAACCTGGGTATTGTATTTACAATAGCAGAAAACTGGAAGTTAGGGATCAGGACAAACAACTCCCTCACGAATCTGAGGAATCAAACCTATACAGGGAACGTGAACAGGCTTTGGCCAAACAATCATGGACAGTTTAATGATGTGATGATGTTTACTTTTGCGTATCAGTTCCTGCATTTTGGGAACTAGTCTTCTGCAAGCAATCACCTGATGCCGGGTCTCAGGAAGCGAATTATTAAGTATCAAGAAGTTTTTCCACTTATTTTGGTAATTGTGTAGGCTTTTCCCCATGCTCAATATTCCGTTTTAGTCTTTCAAATCCGGTCCGCTCAATAGCAGTACCTTTAAATAGAGCATTGAAGGTTTCCGGACCGATATTGGGCCAATCCTGATCGGTCATTGCCAATAGCCGGGCTTGAGGCAGGAAGGCCGGTTCGCTATGTGGTTTTGAGAATCGATTCCAGGGGCAAACATCCTGGCAGATGTCACAGCCGAAGATCCATCCATGCAATTGATCATTTTCAGTTAGCTCTCCTTTGTGTTCGATGCTTAGATATGAAATGCATTTTCGGGCATCGATTATTCCCGGGGAGATGATGGCATTATTCGGACAGGCATCGATGCAGCGTGTGCAACTGCCGCAATGATCTTTGGGTTCAGTATCATTATAGCTCAGCTCAAGGTCGGTAATGATGGTGCCTATGAAAAAGAAGGAGCCTTTTTCTTTGTTGATCAGACAAGCATTTTTACCGATCCATCCCAGCCCGCATTTTTTTGCCCAGGCTTTCTCCATAAAGGGTGCAGAATCGACAAATACCCGGGCCATGATACCGCCTATCTGATCCTCAATGTCATCAACTATCTTTTGGAGTTTTTCCCTGATCACGTCGTGATAGTCTTTGCCATACGCATATTTGGAGATCTTGTTTTGCCCGGATGATAAGCCATCCCCGGCAGGGTAGTAATTATAAATGAGCATGATTACCGACCTTGCCCATTCGTTCAGTAGGCTGGGGTCCAGACGTTTATCGATATTCCGGCTCATGTAGCTCATGGAGCCGTGGAATGAATTTTTCAACCATTGCCTGAAGATGGCAGATTCATCATGCAGATGGCTGGCCATGGCAATTCCGCAGGCATCAAAGCCATGCTTATGGGCTGATTCGATTATCAGCCGGCTGATTTTATCTTTTGAATCAGACATTTTTTATTGGTCGAATAGCCCCGGATGATTTCCACCTTTGATCTTTCCGAGGTGCCTGTATGCATTATCAGTGGCTTCCCGCCCCCGTGGAGTCCTCATCAGGTATCCTTCCTGTATGAGGAATGGCTCATATACTTCTTCAATAGTGCCTCCGTCTTCACCTACTGCGGTAGCAATGGTGCTTATCCCGACAGGCCCGCCTTTAAATTTGTCGATAATGGTAAGCAGTATCTTATTGTCCATTTCGTCGAGGCCATTTTTGTCAACATTCAGTGCGTTGAGAGCATGTTTGGCAATTTTCATATCAATCGTGCCATCCCCTTTGATCTGGGCAAAATCGCGTACTCTCCGTAAAAGAAGGTTGGCGATCCTGGGTGTTCCCCGGCTTCGTCGCGAGATCTCTGCACCGGCATCATCATCCATGGGTACTTTGAGGATCCTTGCCGAACGGGTGAGAATGATTTCCAGCGTAGCTGAATCATAATATGAAAGACGCAGGTTGATTCCAAAACGGCTTCTGAGTGGTGCAGTCAGGAGTCCGGAACGTGTAGTGGCTCCAATAAGTGTAAAGGGGTTGATCTCGATCTGTACGGAGCGCGCGTTGGGGCCTGACTCTATCATGATGTCGATCTTGTAATCTTCCATGGCAGCATAGAGGTATTCTTCCACAACCGGGCTCAGCCGATGGATTTCATCTATAAAGAGCACATCATGTTCTTCAAGGCTTGTTAGCAGTCCGGCAAGGTCGCCGGGCTTATCAATCACAGGGCCTGAGGTGATTTTTAATCCTACGCCAAGCTCATTGGCGATGATATGGGATAATGTGGTTTTTCCAAGACCCGGAGGGCCGTGAAGCAATACATGATCCAGGGCTTCATCTCTCTGTTTTGCCGCTTCAACAAAGATCCGGAGGTTTTCCACAACCTTCAGCTGACCGGAAAATTCAGTAAATTCCGCAGGCCTGAGAACTTTTTCTATTTCGAGTTCCGATTTGCTGAGCTTATCTCCCCGTGGATCAAGATTTTCGTTCATTTATTGTTTTTTTCTGGCTAAATACAAATCTACAAAATCCTGTGTACACTGCATTTTCTATTGCAAGTTTCGCAATAAAAGCCTTGCTAAATTAGTTTATTTTGCATATATTTATTATTTTAGCTTGGGATAGTTATAACTGAGTATTATGAAAAATCTGTTGGTAGCCATCGATTTCTCCAAGAATTCAATTCATGCTCTTAAGTATGCTTTGATGTATGCCAATCAATTAGAAGCTGATGTTACTATGATCTGGGTGGATAATTGTGTTGGTTCCGACTTTCTGCTTGAAAAGGCTGTGGGTGAATCCAGGCATGAATCAAAAGAAATGTTCAACGAGATCCTTGCTAAATATGAGAAGATGAATAAAGGCAGAAAGCTGGATTTCAAACTTTGCAAGGGAAAAGTGTTTGAGGAAATCTCAAAACATGCAAATAAAATAAATGCTGACCTTATTTTTACCGGAACACATGGTGTTACCGGTTTTGAGGAGTATTGGATTGGCAGCAATGCCTACCGCATTGTTACACATGCACCATGTCCTGTAATTACCTTAAGGAAAAGTTTTAAGTTTGGCAAGGATGTGCGAAAGATCCTTTTACCGATTGATAGTACACCACAATCCAGCAGTAAGGTTTATACCACTGCAGCCATTGCTGCTGCTTATGGTTCAGAAGTGCAGGTCCTTGCGTTGCATACATCTACACTCGGATCGCTAAAAAGACAGGTTGATAAACACCTGAAAACAATATCGGAACATTTTAAGGAAAGTAAGATAAAGTTTGCCATCAATGAGATCAATACGAATAATGTAACGCAGGATACGATCGATTTTGCTTTAAAGAATAATTCAGACCTGGTAGCCATCATGACTGAGCAGGAAACCACCCAGGCCAATGTTTTTCTGGGTACATTTGCGCGGCAATTAGTAAATAACTGCCCTGTTCCGGTACTCAGTGTGAGGATACCACAAAAGGGCAAGCATTAAATCAAGCTATATGCAAGGTAAGGGCTTCATGTTTTTAATTTTGTGCCTGCTTATGGGGGGAGGTGTTTTCTCTCA
>CAZASJ010000005.1:35634-74106 GCA_964487735.1 uncultured Bacteroidales bacterium
AGCATACTGAATGCCCGTGCCCACGGCGTGCCGGGGCTGGCAGAGTACCTCGGCGGCAATGGTAACCTTCCAGGCCATCCCGATGCCCGCATTGGCGGCGGCAAAGAGAAAGGGAATCAGGGAAGGAAGCATTGTCGTTGTGCAAGATGCAAGGATCGACAGCATCTTAATGAAGCACATAGAGATGAATGAATCCCTTCTCTTGAATACTGATAATTATGCCATTGACGGCTATCGCATCCAGGTCTTCGAAGAATCAGGGAATAAGTCAAGTACACGCGCCAGGGAGGTGATGGCGGATTTTTCCAATAAATATCCTGATGTTCCGGTTTACCTCACTTGGAAGGCACCTAATTTCAAGGTGAGGGTGGGTGACTTTGCAAGCAGGATGGAAGCAGAAGGTTTTTTGAACAAGATCAAAAGAAATTATCCCATTGCCTGGGTGATCAGAGATAAGATTAAATTCCCGATTAACAATTAATACATACGGTTATGAAAAAGATACTAGTTGCCATTGATTTTCTCGACTGTTCAATAAATGCACTGGCCCATGCTGTTTCCATTGCAAACAAAGCCGGCGCAGATCTTGAAATGGTTTGGGTAAATATGCCCGACAACTCCAAGGAAATATTTAAGTGTGATCCGGAAACGCTTTTGGTGGAAGTGGATAAACGCTTTAAGGATCTTATCAAGGAATATTCTGCTGAAATGCCAAATGGTAAAATGACTTATAAAGTCAGGAATGGCAAGGTATACAATGAGATCGTTGAAGCTGCTGATGAGGGGAATGCTGACCTGATCATAGTGGGAACTCATGGCTCTGCAGGCTTTGAAGAATTTTGGATTGGGAGCAATGCCAATAAGATCGTTTCAGCAACCCATAAGCCTATCATCACCATCAGGGGTGGGATTGATATTCAGCGGCCGCTGAATAAGATCGTGCTTCCGCTGGATAGTACAGTGGAAACCAGGCAAAAACTTCCTTTTACAGCTGAACTGGCCCGAATACACAATGCAGAGATCTTTGTTTTATCTATTTATACCACGAAGGTTCATGAGGTTCGTTATCGTGTTGATACTTATACCGATCAGGTAGTTGAATATCTTGAAGAAGAAGGAATAAAATACACCAGGGATGCCATTGATGCGGATAATCTTACCAATTCAACCATCGGCTATGCCGAGCGTATCGATGCCAACCTGATCTCCATTATGACAGAGCAGGAAAGAACCACTGCCAACTTATGGCTGGGTGCTTTTGCGCAGCAGATGGTGAATCATTCTCCATTTCCTGTCCTGAGCATACATCCCAAGGATTTGATCCGTTCGCTGACCCGATAAATACCCGGGCTTAGGCTTGTTAATTTCTGTCGATGCAATTCAGGTCTTCGAAAGCCACTTTAAGGCGGTTGATTACCGCAAGCTCACCTTCACGCAACCATTTGCGCGGGTCGTAGTATTTTTTGTTAGGGACATCTTCACCATCGGGATTTCCTATCTGGCCCTGCAGGTAGTCATGGTTTTTGGCTTCATAAGCACGTACACCATCCCAATATGCCCATTGTGTATCGGTATCGATATTCATTTTGATTACGCCATAGGAGATCGCTTCCCTGATCTTATCCTGTGATGAACCTGAACCACCATGGAAAACAAAAAAGAGCGGTTTGGGGCCTGTTCCGAATTTCTCTTCCACAAATTTTTGCGAGTTATGCAGAATGACCGGCTCAAGCTTTACATTTCCGGGTTTGTACACGCCATGAACATTTCCAAAAGAAGCGGCAATGGTAAAACGATCGCTTATTTCACGGAGTTGTTCATAGGCATAGGCAACATCTTCGGGCTGTGTATAGAGTTTTGAGCTGTCGATATCGCTATTGTCCACACCATCTTCTTCGCCACCGGTAATGCCCAGTTCAATTTCAAGGGTCATGCCCAGTTTATCCATGCGTTTGAGGTATTCTTTGCAGGTAGCCACATTTTCTTCCAGAGGCTCCTCAGACAGGTCGAGCATATGCGATGAGAACAATGGTTTTCCGTGTACTTCAAAAAATTCTTCACCGGCTTCGAGCAGGCCATCGATCCAGGGAAGGAGCTTGCGGGCGGCATGATCGGTATGCAGGATCACGGCCACGCCGTAAAATTCTGCCATCTGATGTACATGCATGGCGCCTGAGATGGTTCCTGCAATGGCAGCATCCATGCCTGAAATGCCTTTGCCGGCATAAAAGGCGCCACCACCGTTTGAGAATTGTACGATAACGGGAGAGTTTACGATGCTTGCTGCCTCAAGAACCGCATTGATCGAGTTCGTCCCAACAACGTTTACTGCCGGAAGGGCATAATTATTGGCTTTTGCGATACGGAATATTTCCTGAACGCCATCACCTGTTATCACACCCGGCATGACTTTATCGAAGATTTTTTCAGACATTTTGGAATAATTTTTTGTTAACGAATTGAAGGTGTAAAGGTAATGAATATTTAGTTCAAAAAATTATTCGGGTGCCGTGTGCCGGATACCGGGAGCCGGGTTGATTTTCATTTACCCAGCTCGGCCCTCCCTGTGAACATGGAGGGTGAGTAATTGAAGATATTGGTTAACTTTGCACCCACATTGACAATTGACAATTGACAATTGACAATCGATCAATGCGAACAAAGTTCGCCCGGCCCCGTAGTTCAATGGATAGAATGTCAGATTCCGGTTCTGAAGGTTGTGGGTTCGACTCCCGCCGGGGTCACAACAATTAAAGCCGCCAAATGCGGCTTTAATTGTTATTGTCGATTCTATATTCTGTATGTTAAATTTGAAATGGAATGTTCAATTGAGGACAATCAATGTTTGATTTATTTAGGATTTATTTTTTCGGGCTGTTGTCACTGTTTTTTGAAAGATTGCAGTTAGTTGGTTGCACTCATCAATGAGTTGTGGTAGCTCGGTGGTTTTGTGAGAGTTTGCAGCAAGAAAGATTCGCAAGGCTATGCTACTTTCTCTAAGCTCTTTTAATACAACACTTGTTTTATGAATAAAGTCATTTTTTGATTCTGCCCCTTGAACTTCGCCATAGTTTAAAGCTGCGCTCATAGAGGAACGAATTAGCTGTTCACCCAAATTAGTGTTTAGTATGGTTTTGGGTAAACCCAAAACGAATTTGTTGACTCCGACACTTAGTGCAATAAGTCTGTCTTCAATTTCTTTTCTCATGGTGTTATTAAATAGCCTGTACTTATTAATACCTAAAATGCAAAAATGTCTCACTTTTTTCCAATATATATTTATGGCTTGTCATCAGATTGACAATACAGAATACCGAATACAGAATTTCCAATCACCCGTTCACCTGGTGTGAACGGGTTTCTCCCGCCGGGGTCACAACAATTAAAGCCGCCAAATGCGGCTTTAATTGTTATTGTCGATTCTATATTCTGTATGTTAAATTTGAAATGGAATGTTCAATTGAGGACAATCAATGTTTGATTTATTTAGGATTTATTTTTTCGGGCTGTTGTCACTGTTTTTTGAAAGATTGCAGTTAGTTGGTTGCACTCATCAATGAGTTGTGGTAGCTCCCGCTGGCGCGAATCTCATGATTCGTGCCTACATACAGCTTGTCTCCCGACAAGCAAATCGTAGCAACTGCTTAGCTGAGGAATTATGCAGTTGAGAATGTCCCGAAAGATATCATATTAGAATCAGTCAGGTTAATTATTTACAATTGATTATATTTGATTGGTAAAACAACTTTGCTCATCAGGAGATGAGCAAATAATACGCACGAATCAGGAGATTCGCGCGAGCAGGGTTTTATGATGCCTTGTTGTGTGCCGTTTTTATTCTTTTATTCCTAACTGTTTATATCTTACTTCAAACACTTCTTTGTAAGCATTCATCATATCCTCGGATAGAAAAGAGCGGTCAATCCATTCGATCGCTTTACGAGTATTTCTTTCAATTCGCTTAAAGGCTCCTTTAATCTGCTTATCAGTTAAACCTAATCCTTCACCTAATTGTATAAAATGGTCTCGCTTCAATTTTTTTTTCTTACCAGCCAAAGTAAGTGCAAGCTCTTCTTCATCATCAGGATTTAGAATTGAGGCATTCAATAAATCATATGCCGGAGATAATACCCAGCCTGATGGACTTTCTATCATTGAAAAATTCTTCAAGTGCATATCGTTGTTTCCTGTAATAAAGGAGAATAAGGTCAATTCAAAATAAAAGATCTTATCAAGTAATGTATTGTCGGAATAGCTATTTAATGCCTTTCCAACTTTCTCCATAGAACTTTTATACTTATCAAAGGCTTCAGTGATCTGAAACATATCGATCATATGAATCTTATCACCATTTTCTGTCCGGTCAACGCGTTTAGTTATGTATGATAGTTCTCCGGATGCTAATCGGATCAATGAAGATGGTACCACCCGAATTCCGAAAGTTTCAGCCATTCGCATGGTCACATGTTCGTTTTCAGGCATTTCCGGAAAGCGATCAGAAGGTGGCTTAAAAATGTACTGTCCACCTAAAGCACCAATAACAGTAAGCCGTGCATCCGAATTTCCCTTAGCTTCTTTGACCAACGACATTGATAGTTTCGCCTGAACACCTGGTACCGCAACACTCCGTTCCACCACATTTTTCGCAAGTTCATCCATTTGATCCAGCGAGTATTCAATTACAGGTGGTGTTGGAGTTCCAAAGAACGCTAAAGAACATTTTTTATGAAAATTGTGACCTATCCTTATAGGTTCGTAACAATACAAGCATTTATTCTCCATTTAATTCTAGTATTGGTTCAACACTTACGGCACCGACACAATTTTGACAACATGCCAGTAATAATCCCATTCGATCATTCTTACTGATTTTCCAGTTTTCTGAAGCAATATTTAATAACCACCCTTCTGGAATTAATCCTTCAAAAAACGGGAAAAGTCGTTTTTCCGTGTATGGCTTATTCGTTACCAACATAGTAAATGTGATGAAATCATTGGGATGATCTTTCACATACTGCTCATCATACTGAAAAACAAATTCACCTTCATTTGTCTCCGTAATAATTCCAGCCAAATAATTTTTATAATATACTTTTCCCTGTCTCATTTACGCAATTCTTTACTATTCACAGGAGCTAATTCATGGCCAAACATGCTTAGAACCAAATTCACTTTCTCTATATTCAGATTCGTTTTACCCTGTTCAATTTTACGCACCACAGTTAGTGCAACACCTGCACGTTCTGCAAATTCTTCCTGAGTAAGATTTACCTCTTTTCTACGTTCTTTTACAAATTCTGCTAATTGTTTCATTATATGTTTTTGAATATAATTATGTGCAAATATACAAAATTATATGTAATCTGATATAATTGTGCCCTAATGTTTTAAATTATATGTTATTACATATAATGAAGAATGCAAGTAAAATTTGTTATGAGTTAGAATGGCATACAATTCGTTTATATGTTGTATGTTGTCAAAGATATTTTCACCACTTAGGTTTATTTTTTTATGGTGTGATCATTTCTATTGAACGGCTAAACTGACCATCCCTGGTCGGCACATTTTCAGCCGGCTAAATGAGGTCACTTGGCCTGCATTTGAACTATCATTCTCATTCTTATTCCTTATCCCTTGCCTTGCTCTTCGAAATGAAATGAAGGAGAGTTCCCCCTGTTCTCTTGTTCCGATAAATTGCAGATCGCTGATTTGCTCTTTTATCGAGGATCCACGAAAAACAATGAAATCATAGATTTCTGGTTTGGGGATTCCTATTTTCGTTATTCCTACTGCTTCACCATCTTCACAACGGATATTCCCTCCTCATTTCGCAGCACAGCATAATACAAGCCTGCAGGAAGATGACTTGGAGACCATTTGACTGTGTGATTGCCTGCTTCAAAGCGGTCCTCAAACTGATAAACAAGCTCTCCGATGCTATTGAATATGGTCATTTGGATTTTGAAATTTCCATCGAGTTCAAACCTGATGGTGGTGGAGGTGGCGAAGGGGTTGGGGTACGCTTTTACATTAAAGCTGTTCGAAGCATTATCAGCAACACCTCCCATAGGCATTGTATAAATGGAACTCCATAACTGCCAGTTATCGGCTCTATTCGATTCCCAAATGAGAATAACATCTTTATAATAAGAATAATCCAGGCCTTCATAAAGCTGCGGATTTCTATCAACCTGGAGGCTCTCAGAAATATTAACATAGTAGCCTATTTCCTGTGAGATCCAGGGCTCGTCACTTACAAGAATATCAGAATACCCTTCATCTATCCATTCAAATGCAATGAAGGACAGATCATGAAACTCACTGACTAAAAATTCTACCGGAAGGGTGGTAGGACAAAACGGAATACTCTGGCTAAAATCGGAAGTAAAAAAATCCTGATCCTCAAAACCATATCCCATTATTTTGAATATCCCGTTTTCTTCATGATCCCATACCAGCAAAGGCATCCCCATATTCCAAAAATCATTGTTGAAGCGTACATTTCTATTCATTGCTGAATCATAGAGGATAAGTGGATCAGACCACAATGAATCAAAAACTTCCTTTGTACTATAAACGATTGAAATAGTGCTATCAGAATGTTGTTCCCATGCAATATATTCTCTGCCGTACCAACCGGCGCTACAGCTTATTACAGGATTGTAGCAATTTGAATCTGAAATTATTACAGGGCTTGTAAGGCTCCAGTTTGAAGAATGTAAATCATCAATAGCGGAAAACATAATTCTTCCATTATTTTCCCAAACGATGCTCCCCATAGAATTGCACCTCATATGATTATCGTCAAGAGGATCAATGCTGACCGCGACAAGCTCTGAAGTTGTTGAAGGTGAGGCTTGTATAACAAATATGTCTTTATTTCCCAACTCATCCGATTCAAATACCAGGTAGAACAATGAATCAACTGGATAATAGTCAGAATTACCTATAAATTGAGGATTTTGATAATGAAAATCACCTTCAAAAATGAATGGCTGTGGATCATCTGATGAATAGATATTCTTTACGAAAATATCTGTTGACAAGGTATCTGTTGACCTTTCCCAAAAAACATAATAACCCGGCCCATCAACATAATCGGTATAGCCGATAACAGGGTTCCGGTTGTTGGAAAGCGAATCGGTAACAGGCTGTGGCGTTTTCCAGGTATAATTCTGTGAATAAATGATATCCGGTGTGAAAATAATGGCAATTAAAAGGAAAACAGAAATAAAAACACCACAAAAGTCCTTCCTTTTGGAAAAGCAATTATTTATCTTATAATTCATTCTGCTATTGTTGGTTTTATTCATTTCAATTAGACTTAGATACAAATTAATAAGAATATTCATCACATGGCTTTAAGCGTTTTCGTGATCAAAACATCTGTTAACTCCTATAAAAATACTAAATATGATTATTGAAGTCAATATTTAAGTCGTTTCCTTGAATTCTGACATGAGCAAATGACTGTTATTTTTTTCGGTCATCCAGCTTTGCTCTCCGAAGCCTAAAAGTCGAAGGAGGAGAAGCATTCGCTGAAAGCGAACGACAAGGTGTAGCGGAAATATTATCAACGGTATATTGGGATGGCACATCAGGAAATTCCACAATCAGTTTTGAAGAATCCAATAGTTTTCGTGGGAGTATGGGATGCAATATGACCGATGGTTATTGGTATTTAATTCTAAGTTTGTTATAAAGGACGACATCCTTATTATTCTGGTACTAATAGGGGAGTTATCATAGAATGCGCCAGCATGGGATGGCAGGAGCCATCAGGAATGATCTGTTGACAATAGACGGTTTTTGAGCTGTTTCTTTATCACATTTTGGAAAAGAAGGAAAAATGCAAACGTAAGGATTGTGCCAATCCCTATAATAATATATACTTTAACAATGATACCGAGGGTAAGTATACAGCTGGATAGGAACAGCAGTATGCCTGATGCATTTTTCCTGTCTGGTAGAATCATTTTGACGAGTATTAATAGCAAGGATTACTTTTTAATTATTTTTCTGGAAGCAATGTGTTTATCTGAATAAGTCACCATTAAAATATATATGCCTTCATGTTGGCCTGTAAGGTCCAGAACAAAATTATGGGTGGAGGATGTAAAGTTCGAAACCAGGCTGCCCTCTTGGGTGAAAAGTGAAATGTTCTTCAAAGCGCCGATCTCACCAATTTCCACGTTAATATTATTCATACATGGATTTGGGAATACTTTAATATCTCGCTTAGGGTTAGGAAGAAAAGATCTGATAGATGTTGTGCTGTCGAGATCGTTTTCAAACCATGAAATTCTATCTGTTGCATTCCCGATTGCCAGAAGATCCATATCTCCATCTTCATCCATATTTACCGGTACTACAGCAAATGCAGACGGAAACTCACTTACTATCTGATGCCTGGAAAATTGCTGGTTTCCATTGTTTTCATACCAAAACAAGTGTCCGGATGACATGCCTGCCGCAATGAGGTCATTGTCACCATCATTGTCGAAGTCAGCAGCATCCAGCCAGAGATTTCCCGAAACGGGTGTAAGGTTATGTCTGGCAAATTGCTGGTTCCCGTCATTTTCATACCATGCTAGTTTGCTATTTATACATCCGGCCCCGAGAATATCCATGTCACCATCAAGGTCAACATCCTTTGCAATAACGGTATGGGCAGAAAGAAAGGAATCATCTACGATATTTTCTGAGATGATTTCTCCGCTGCCGTCATTTTCCCACCATACGATTTCATTGCTTATTTCACCGCAGGCAAGTATATCAATATCTGTATCATTGTCCATATCCTCTCCGTAAACAAAAGGAGACTGCTGAAACCTGTCGGAAACCAGGTGTTTGGTCCAGATGATAGAATCCTGGCCTCCGTTTTGCCACCATGCAATCTCACCATTATGGCCATAATAATCGAATCCTGAGCATAATATATCCGGCCAACCATCTCCATCCACATCTTTAATATCAACGGTATGTGCTCCCTTGAAATCATCATCCACTAAGATCTCTGTAAAGGTTTCGTTGCCATTGTTTTTAAAATAGATGATGTCATTTGCCTGCCAGGCGGCACATAAAATATCTATTTCCCCATCAAGGTTTATGTCAGCAGCCCTGACCGAACGTGCGCCAGTGAAGCCTTGTTTTAATGTGATTTGTGTAAATTCGTTCGACCCATTGTTCTCCCACCAGCAAAGCTGTCCGCCATTTCCTTTCCCACATGCCAGAATGTCTATGTCGCCATCCTGATCAATATCTGAAGGGAATACATCGTAGCCATCCGTAAAGTCATCGCAAACATAATGTTGCTCAAAATGAACTGGCTGTGTAAAAGCAATTTGTGTAAAGAGGAAGACGAGAAGGCTTGTAATGCTTATTGTTTTCATAGTTGATTGCTTGAAGATTAGTATTCAAAATCCATTTCTGTTGATCAAAATATTTCTCTGATCTTTTCCAAATTTTATTCATCTGATTTTAAATTCCAAATGAAATAGACAGGCATTAATATACACCCGACAAAAGCCATCAAATATGCGTATTTGTATTTTTGTCTTCTGAAAATGTGCATTGATCGGGAAAAAATATGGTTTTGTCGATTTTTTGGGAATATCCCTGATTCAAAGTTGATATTTGCCTGATATTCATTAAATTTGAGATAATAATCAGTATTTATGATCATTGATGGTTTCAAACATCCCGGCAGAAATAACAAACAAGTTGTATACAGCCATATAGTATTTTGGCTACTGTTTTATAGCTTTGTCGCTCTTGAGTATAGCCTTTTTCAATCTGACAGGGGATTTATAAATATCGCAGCCCGGCTGTTTTGTACCTTTTTGATAGATCTGCTTGCAGCTTATTTTACAGTATATTATCTGATTCCCCATTTTCTTTTAAAGAAAAAATATGTATGGTTTGCTGCAGGCCTTGTTGTCTCAGCAACTGCTTTTGTGTTTCTGCAAAGGGTTGTGATCTATTATGTTTCCTATCCTATATTCTGGCCTGAACAGATTGAAGGAAAGGGGTTCATGGATTTTTATCCCCTGTATGCGTTTTTAAATATTTATACTGGCACTGCATTATTTGCCAGTTTTGTGCTTACCCGCTTATGGTTCATCAACCAGAAGCAAAAAAAAGAATTGGAAAATCAAAACAAGGAAAGTGAATTGGCCCTTTTGCGTAGTCAGATCAGCCCACATTTCCTTTTTAACACGCTTAATAATATTGATTCACTCATATTCCTGAATCAAAAATGGGCATCAGATGCTGTCATAAAGCTCTCTGAAATTTTGAGGTATATGCTTTATGAAGCAAATACGGACCGGGTTCCTCTCAGTACGGAAGTGTCCTATTTAAAAAGCTATGTAAAGCTTCAACTTCTCAGGATTGAACAGGATGATTTTGTAAAATTCAATGTAAAGGGCAGGGTCTCAAACCATGAGGTAGCTCCTATGTTGTTGGTTCCATTTGTTGAAAATGCATTTAAGCATGGGAAAAAGAATGTTCCGTCGCCCGGGATAGAAATTCATATTGAAGTCACAAATGAAGAGATTTATTTTGAGATTCGAAATCATATGCATACCGACAAGGAGGTAAATAAGGATGATACCAGCGGGATCGGCCTGGCCAATGTAAAGAGAAGACTAAATTTGATATATCCTGGCAAACATGATCTTAAAATAGAGTCGGATCTGGATTTATTTCTGGTTAAATTAAAGATACAAAACTTATGAAAATATCATGCATAGCTGTTGATGATGAGCCTTTTGCTCTGGAGAAGATAAAAGGCTACATAGAGAGGGTAGAAAGTTTTAAGCTTCTGGCTACTTTTAAAAATGCCATTGATGCCCTTTCATTCCTGAATAAGCAAGCTGTTGATGTGATCTTCCTCGATGTGCAAATGGAAGAATTAACTGGTATACAGATGATTGAATCCATGGATGTGAAGCCTATAGTCATCCTGACAACAGCTTATGATAAATATTCTATTAAGGGCTATGATCTGAATGTTACGGATTATTTACTGAAACCATATTCTTTTCAAAGATTCCTGCAATCGGTGAATAAAGCTTATGATGCCATGGCTGTTCGCGCTGCTAAAAAACCATCAGCCATTATCAATGATCACCCCCATCAGGGAAATGGATACATTTTCGTGAAGTCAGAAGGGAAACTGATCAGGTTAAACTTTGATGAGATATTGTACCTGGAAGGGATGAAGGATTATGTTAGAATACATACACATTCAAAAAGGATTATGACCCTTCAGGGCCTTTCAGCCCTCCTTGATCGCCTGCCTGAGCATCATTTCATTCGAATTCATCGCTCCTATATTGTAGCCCTGGATAAGATAGAAGCGATTGAACGAAAAACCGTTGTTATCAATAAAGAAAACCTCCCGATAGGCGATAGTTACAGGAAGCATTTTATGTATGTAATTGAGCATCATAAAAGCATCAGATAAGTCAGGTTTGCGTATTTTGGATTTGAATTTTAATCAAATAATCACTCGTGGCTTGCCACGAGGGTTCCTTATATTATCTCCTAAAATTCAGGGGAGATGTCAGTCGAATGCCTGACAGAGGGGTAGTTTGGTGAAACACCCCAGACCACCAAGATAGTCAAATTAAGAATTTTCTTTATTTATTGGCAGCTTTTTTATTCGTTTACTTTTGGTACATATAAGAAATAGGGCAAGCAATCTAGCCTTCATTATCAAACACATACCAATAACCAACTTACAGTTTAATCACCTTCTCAACCTTGGTATGGCTGCCATAGTTAAAATGCAAAAAGTACATCCCGGACGGAAGCTGGCTCATGTCAATTTCTGTATTGAAATCTTCAGCTGTTACTGACCACTCTTTTGCCAGAACTGTCGACATAAGGGAGTTAATGAGGGTGATAGAAACACGTTCATTACCATATCCCTTTACTTTAACATTCAGTTTACTGGTAGTTGGATTAGGATAAACACTAAGTACAAAAGGATTATCAATTTCATCGATCTCGACGATATTTCCTATTCCGAACTCATATATAGCAAATCCTCCAAAATCCGGATCGAAAGTATACAGGGCTGTTCCATCTGCATCTTCTAGCTTGAAGTAACCAGTCCCCTGGCTGGGTTGATGCCAAAAGTCCAGGCCATTTCCGCCGGTATCATTAATGCGCAGCTTATAGCAGCCCGGATCAAGAAGGAACTCATCATTGTAGATGGTATTGCTCTGACAATTATCCCTTTCAGCATGGATATTTCCTTCTCCATCATAAAGTATCCATGATGACTGATAGCCTGTATTGTTGGTTTTTAACTCAATATTGATCAACTCATTTTCAGGATAGAGGTCGATGTGATCAAAAACAGAGGTAAATGTATTGTTATGAGAATATTCATCTTGCTGTCCGTTCACATTGTTGATTGTAACTGTGAAACGATTTCCGCCACTCAGCCAAAACGTTAGTTCAGGAATGGGTAAAATCAGTGTGTCCATTTCCAGGTATTCCAGATCACCACTCCATGAATATGTCTCTACTGTACCTCCAATTACTGAATAAGCAATATTCAAACTATTAATTGTAGTTGTTCCATTGTTTTGGATTACAATTTCAGGATAAGTGCAGGCAGGGTTAAATCTCTCTTGGCTTGCATCCCTGGTATTGGGTTTCAGCACCCTTACTACAGCAACATCCAACCCAAAGTTTGGTGCTCCATAGGTAACCAGCTGTTTGTTTACTAAGTAGTTTGAAGTACCACTGGCATAGGTAACATTGTAATCGAAACTATGTGATTGTCCTGCGGTAACATGCTCAGTAATATCATATTGATAAACATCACTGGGGTCGCCGGGACACCATCCTGCTCTGTCATATATCCATGTGCCACCCTGAGGATAGATAGGAATTGTAGAACACTCCGTCCACACTATCCAATCATATTCTATATCGCCACCATCAATATTCAGTGTATGATGTCGTTGAATAAATTCTCCTTCCTGTCCGTGGCCTGTGATCACGGAGATTACTTTAAAAGCATCTCCATCAGGATGCATTTTCACATTTCTTGTTTCGAATACCCTCCCGCTCTGGATGGCCGAATACGATTTACTTTCTGGTCTCCAAATAGGGTTGATGTCAATTACGTCACGGGTAGGAGTTCCAATGACATATACAAACTTAATATCAATATCTTCTTGTCTTTGTCCGCCCATTTCCATTGTTAAACGCTTCTTCCCTTTAAGAATAGGAGCATAATCGCTTACATCAAAGATCCAGGTTTTTCCCTCCATACCAAGGTCAAGGTAAATGCCATATGGAGTAACAAAAGACATGAGCTGGAATTTTGCAGGATATCTCTTGTAATAAGTCAATTCTGTTATAGCAATATTTCCGGTCTCAAGAGGTAAAACAGAATCAATGGCGATGCCCTCAGGGTTGTATGTGTACTGATACTGAAGCTCCCATAACTCCTGAACAGATACCTCGGCGATACTGTCGTCCTTCATGCTTCCCCAATTATAGACAATTTCATATTCCCTTACAATATTTGGATCGATCAGAACAGAATCTGTAACGATAGTTCCATTTACAGTCAGATTGTAATCACCCTGTACAAAGCCAATATTTGGTCGCTCCGGGCATAGACTAAAACCCCTGTTGATATTATTTCCCCGCTCGTATTTCCAGTACATATAACCATCAATGGAAGTGATTTCCGCATTGAGAGAAGCATCATTTAATGTGGTTCCATTTCCTTCATCAAGTTTATAGTAGGCCAAAAGATTGGCATAATCAGGATGCGAGGGATCGATCGGTTTCAGCATCCAATCTTGTATGGTTTGTTGGTCAAGTTCTTTATCCCAGATGATCAGTTCATCCATTTTACCGGTGTAAACATTGTTTCCATTAAGATCAGAACCAAAGAATAAATTATGAATTTCAATAAGCCGTGTTTTATCAGCTCCTGTATGCCACAAATCTCCGTTGTGGTATATGTTCATCCCTCCGCTAATAGCATTTTTTGTAAAAGTCCAATGACTCCAACTACCTCTAAACATTTCTGCGCTGGCTCCTTTATTTATCCTGTCATAATTGTTTCCTGTATTACCACAGTCAAAATAGATGGATGAATTGCTCCATGGCAAATGCACATTCAGAGATCTCTTGACTGCGCTATCAGTTCCATAAATAACTGAAGTATTTTTAGGAAGAAGCTCTGCATTGCCGAAGGTCCAGAATGAAACTGTTAATTCTTCAGATATAATTGCGAATGGATCCGAAGGAATATCAATCTTTCCTGAAATATTATTCAAGCAATAGGTATTGGCTGCTGCAATTCCCATCGTTTGATTTGTGCTTTCCCCTGCTATCAAGAGTGCATCATCAGGCATATTATTTGTAAAAGAGAATTCTACCAGTATGTTGGAGGAACCATCCCAAATGAAGGGGGTATAAAACTGAATTCTATTGATACCAGGAATAAAATTGTGATTATAAAAATATACCTCTGTAAAGGCGGAAGTATCAGGACTACCATTATCCAACTCCGTTTTAGCTGTGTGTTTCATTTTCACTCTCAGGTATTGAGCCATGGCTGCAGTGCTTGTTACCTCTATTTCGATGGCATCGATTTCCCCACTTTGGAGCCCAGCAGAAGTAAGCTCGGATTGTGTATAGAGAAATTGAGATTTTGCACTATTACCGGCTGTACTCAACACATATGGAAGCTGTATATTCCCGGAGCCAACAGTCGAAATAATTTCAGAAATGGTACTATTAATAATTACCTCCTGCTGATTGTACTGAAAATAATTATAGATAGGATAGTCGACATAATTGAACAGCGTATCGGAAAAGTTTGTAATCTGGTGTGAAGATGTATAACTAATCACAGAATCAACACGTGTTGAGTCGTAAATGTAAGTATGACATGAATAATCCCATTCACCGCAACCCTGGTTGGTGTTGCTTTGATTTGAAACCAGGCCATCCTTACATCTCATGTTGTACATCATCAGGATTTTTTCATACGTCTGGTTGGGATCATCAGGAAAATCAATCATGGTGTCTCTTCCATTTGGGCTGTTTGTCTGGCTATAATTGATGGTTGGAATGATGATGGTGTCACCAATTGACTGAGAGAAAAGGGCAAATGAAGAGAGTACGAATAAAATGGAAAGGACAGTTCTCATGATTTTTTGGGTTAATGTTTGTGGTACGTCAAGGAAACTCAAAAGTAGTCAGTATTTGGGTATTATCAGCGTAATTTAAATATAAAATTGTATATTTGAGTTGGAAGAGAATGATTACATTTTATCACCATAATCCCTGATTGGCTTTAAACCCGGGAAGATAAATTGAGAGCGAATGAAACAAATTCTTTTAGTCTGTTTCTTTTGCATATCTGTATTTAGCCTGATTGCTCAGGAGCGAGTGGCAAGAGGGTATGTGCTGGATAAAGATAGCCATGCAGCTATGTCAGGAGTGGTGGTCAATGTTTATGATACAGCCATTATCTGCCTGACCGATTCAAGTGGGGCATTCAGCATAGAGGTTCCGAAAGGAAGGCGACAACTATTGTTTAGCTTTGAAAATTATGAAACATTAAGGGTAAGTCTCAGGCCTGATTTCAGGCGAAGGACAAGCCATTTCTACCTTCAATCCCTGCTGCCTAATTCGCCATATTCGAAGAAACGATTAGAGGAGGATAGCTTATTCAGGACATACAAAAATGGAGTTTCCCTGTCCTTAATAGAGCTTGCTGCTGTGGCCATTGCGATACGATATGAACGATTCCTGACTCCCGGGCATTCTATAGGACTGCATACTTCATTGTATGTTGCCGGTCATAGTTATTTTGGAATGTTTGTAACAAGTTCCGTTGGAGGTAGTGGCTCTTATAATATTTCGTCAAACTACACTGGTGTCAAAACTGCACCATTTTATCGCTATTACCCTTTCAGAAAGAATAAAACCGGCCTCTTTTTGGAAGGCAAAATCCCCCTCGGGTATTTTTATTTTTACAAATTGGAATATCAATATAGTTCCAATAATTATAGAACATTAAGCACTACACATGCATTCTGGACCTGGGGGTTTGGGATTTCAGCAGGGGTGATGCTGACTTTACCAAAAAGCAAGCATGGATTTATGAATATTTCTGTTGGATACCAGTATTTCCCGATTGTGGAAGGCCCTGAATATCTTACTGAAACAGTTGGAGTTGGCACAGAATACGAGACAGTGTTAAAGCATAAAACAACCTATGATTGGTGGTATCAGGTAGGGCCGGGTAGTAAGTTTGATCTGAAGATTACGATTGGAGGCATTTTTTAAGAAACTGAGATTGGATTTAACCCATGCAAAAACTGCTTATTATCGGAATTATAATGCTAAGTACCTTAAGTGTATTTTCTCAGACACGCACTGCCAGGGGGTTTGTACTGGATAAGGATAGCCGGGCAGCATTGAAAGGTATTGTGGTGAGTGTAGCAGATACTTCCATTATCGCTTTAACCAATGTGGGTGGGGAGTTTAGTATTGAAGTGCCAAAAAGACGTAAATCTCTCTTATTTAGCGGTGAAAACTATGTTACCCGGAAGATAGAACTTAAACCCGGCTTTCATCACAAGAAGTACAGAATCTATTTGCAAACTATCAGTTCCCATAATAAGTATGCAGAAAAAACAATCAAAAACGACAGCCTGATTCTTAAGCACAAAAATACGATAAGCCTCTCAATTATCGAACTTTTTTCAGTAGCCATATCTCCACGTTATGAACGTTTTCTTGCTTTCAGGCATTCTCTGGGCCTGCATGCATCTTTTTATGTTAACGGAAGAACCCCGTATATTCCTTTGGGTTCAGAATATGATACTTATAATAATTACCATGGATTTAAATTGGCTCCGGCATATAGGTTCTATCCTGTAAGAGGAACAAAGCTGGGTGTATTCCTTGAAGGAAAGATTCAAGTTGGTTATTTTGACTTCTCACAGATGAAATATGAATATGGTAGCTCATCCAGCCCCAGGGGCAAATATGTTTCGCAGGAATTCTGGACAGTAGGAGGTGGTTTTTCTTTGGGTATTATGCTGATATTGCCCAAATCCAAACATGGACTGCTGAATATTTCTGTTGGCTATCAGTACCTCCCCCTGAATGCAGCAGAGGCGATTTATCAGGATGTGGGCTCCACTATTCTAAAATATACTCCTGCTACACACTATTGGTACAGGGGAGGTCCGGGTAGCTATGTCGACCTTAAGGTAACAATAGGGGGGATATTCTGATAAAGCCCCATCACTTTAGTTTTATGTGGAATTTCTTGTTTCTCATTCCGAGAAACGCGATCCCGAGAGCTCGGGATAAAACCAGAATGGATTGGCTAAATTCTTTGCCGGGCTTCAAAAACCCTTAACACCAATCTTTATTTTCCTGCCGGGAAAGAAAAAAGAAGGAAATCAAATACACTCAGCTGCACTCAACCACCTTCTGACTTCTGACTACTGTCTTCTGTATGCAAGAGTATGATGAAGGCAATCAGAATATTTTTTTTCAGGCAACCAATTAAACCATATTAAATCTCATTTGTTTATAGATAGCAATACATATATTTATATTTTTGCGACTTCTAATCAAACAATTAACCTGATTAACACCAACGAAAATAGCAAAATGAAAAACAAACTATTTACTTTATTAAGCATGTTCATGATGTTCAGTGCCTTGAACATACAGGCACAGGATAACGTTCAGTCTCCTGCCATGATCGCAACGGCAATTGCCCATCAGGTAGTTGGTCCCGTAAAAGATTTCCCAGTACTGACACCGGAAGAAATGGCGGAAATGGACCTTCGTGAAGCAACGATCATCCGTAACCGTGACCTCGAAACGAGAAATTATCCATATTGGGAAGCACCTACTGGCAAAGATGCCGGACTGCAAACTGAAATGGGAACCAAAAGAGGCCTTACAGGTATCCTTCAAAACTGGAGTGGTCAATCCAGTTTCTCAAACCCGCCTGATTGTAACGGAACAGCCGGTCCGGATCATTATATGCAGACCATTAATGTAAAGTATACCATTTACAATAAGACTGGAAGCCTGCTGGAAGGCCCAACAAACCTGAATGTATTCTTCTCTGGATTACCGGGTGGAAGCAGCAATGATGGTGATCCGGTTGTGCTTTATGACGAACAGGCCGGCCGCTGGCTGATGGCTGAATTTTCTGGCATCTGGGGCCCCGATTATATGCTGATCGCGATCTCTCAAACAGATGATCCCACCGGTATGTGGGATGCATGGTCTTTTGTAATGAACGGCTTCCCTGATTACATGAAATTAGGCGTATGGCAGGATGGGTATTATATGGGAACAAATACCGGTTCGGGAAATGATATTTATGCTTTTGAAAGAAGTGAAATGCTGGCTGGGGGCGCAAGTCCGCAAATGGTACAATTTAACAATCCAAACAGGCCAAACAGTGGGTTTCATTGCGTATTGCCACTGGATAATGATGGAGACATCGCACCACTGGGAACACCCGGAGGTTTCATTACGATTAATGACAATGCCTGGGGTGGATCGGATCAACTCTGGATCTTTGAGCTCGACCTTAACTGGACAACACCTTCAAGTTCTACATTTGCACGTGTGCAAACACTCAACGTAGAGCCTTTCGATAGCTATTTTGGCCCTTCATGGGAAAACATTGCACAACCGGGAACCGGACAAAAACTTGATGCCATCAACCAGATCCTGATGCATCGTGCACAATACAGGAACTTCTCAGGTTCAGAGCACATTGTGGTAAATCACACCATCGATGTAGACAATACAGATCATGCAGGTATTCGTTGGTATGAACTCGAACACAATGGAACGGATTGGGATATTCGCCAGTTTGGAACCTATGCTCCTGATGGTGACAGCCGATGGATGGGTAGTATTGCCATGAACGGAAATCATGAAATCGGACTTGCCTATTCAGTTTCAAGCTCAAGTACATATCCAGGCATTCGCTACACCGGACAATCAGCATCAGAAAATGCTGCTGCTAGCGGAGTGCTCGATATTGCTGAAACAACAATTTTTTCCGGTACTTCATCGCAAACATCCAGCGAACGTTGGGGCGATTATTCAAACCTGGCCATTGATCCGGTTGATGATAATACCTTTTGGTTTACAACAGAATACAATATCAGTAGCTCACAGAAAGGCACAAAAATTGCTTCATTCGAATTTGCCTCAGCACCTGTGGCTGATTTTGAAGCGGATAACCTGACCCCTGAATTGACCGACATTGTGAGCTTTACCGACCTTTCAACCGGAAGCCCATCATCATGGTCATGGACATTTACACCAAACACAGTTACTTTTATGAGTGGAACCTCTGCCACATCGCAGAATCCACAGCTAACTTTTGATGTGGCCGGATTATATACCGTAGAACTACAAGCCACCAATGCTATTGGCCCCGGAAGCGTGTCAAAGGTTGATTACATCAATGCAGGCTCTGCTGTTGCAGCCCCTGTAGCCGATTTTGAAGCAGATAATACCACTCCATACACAACGGATGTTGTAGCTTTTACCGATCTTTCTACAAACGACCCGACAAGCTGGTCATGGACCTTCACTCCATCCACTGTGACATATGTAAGCGCAACGACCTCCGGCTCACAGAATCCGGAAGTAATGTTCGATGCTGCAGGCATGTATACCGTGGAACTGCAGGCTACCAATGCCGGTGGGGCAGGGATTGAAACCAAAACAGATTATATCAACGTAATGGAAGGCATGACTGCAACAGTCACTGCTGATCCCGAAGAGATTTGCTATGGAGAATCCAGTCAGCTAAATGCGAACCCAAGTGGGGGTAGTGGGACTTATACCTACAGCTGGACTTCTGATCCGGCCGGATTTACGTCTCTGGTACAAAATCCAATGGTTATGCCTTTGGTAAACACAAATTATATGGTAGAAATTTCAGATGGTTTACAAACCATTAATGATGGGGTTTCAATTGTGGTTAATCCACTGCCGGTAATCATACTGGGCGACTGGCCTGATTATTTATGCAATGTTGGACAGGTTCCGGTTCAGCTTAGTGCAATTCCTGCCGGAGGTGTTTACAGTGGCTCTGGAGTTACTGCAACAGGTTTGTATATCGCAAGCACTGCAGCAATTGGATGGAATATGGTAACCTATACTTATGAAGATGTAAATGGCTGTGTTAACTTTGAGCAGGATTCCATTTATGTTGACGACTGTGTAGGAATTTCTGAGATCCAGGCCAATGAAAGCATTGTGAACCTTTATCCAAACCCCAGTGCAGGCGCCTTTAACCTCGAAAGCGAAGAAAACATTGAACGCATCGAAATCATTGACCAAAGCGGGAAAATGGTTATGATGCGGAAAATTAATGGTACAACAACGTATATATCTGCTCTTCGTGCCAAGGGAATTTATTTTGTAAGGGTATATATCGAAAATCAAAATGCCCTTCCAACGGTTGTAACCAAGGAGTTTATTATTAAATAGATACTGGATACTGGATGCTGGATTCTGGATATCCCGAAAAACCAGAAATGCTTGATTTCATTGTTTTTCGCGGATCTTCGATCCCGGGGCCCGGGAATCGGGACTGGATGCTTCACCTTCGCTTTTCATCAACCAAAGCCAGGGCGAAGGATGAAAAGCTTCGGTGAACGAAGTGGATGCTGGATGCCGGATAACTCATTACCCGGTACCCAAATTAGTTTCTTTTGTCGTATCTTTGTCATATAAAACCATTTACTTATGAAAAAAATATTCATCATTTTAATTGCCCTTATGATCCCTGTTTTTTATTCTTGTGAAGAAGCAGATGAGATCATTGAAACCTTAGGCCTTACCGATTATGAAATTAATGCAGGTTTGAAAGAAGCCCTTACGATTGGTACCGACACCGCCGTAAATATAGTGTCAAAAGTAGATGGATATTACAAAGATGAACTTATTAAGATATTGCTTCCGCCGGAGGCAGATATTATCGTCGATAATCTCAATAATCCCCTCTTACAAGGCCTGGGTCTTGACCAGCTTATTGAAGATCTGATCTTCAAGATCAACCGCGCTGCGGAAGATGCAGCAACTGAAGCAGCACCTGTATTCTGGGATGCCATCACCGCGATGACCATAAGCGATGGCTATAATATTCTTCATGGGGATGATACGGCTGCAACCCACTACCTGCGTTTTCATACTTTTGATGAATTGCACAATCTATTTGCACCCGTTTTACAAAACTCTCTCGATAAAGATCTGGTTGCCGGTGTTTCTGCTCAGACAGCTTGGAATACAATCACTGATCAATACAATACCATCGCAAACTCATTACCCGGTCAACTGGCCGGATTGCAACCCGTAAGTACCAATCTGGGTTCATGGGTCACTACCAAAGCACTGGATGGTTTGTTCGTAAAGATTGCTGATGAAGAGAAAGCAATCCGCGAAGATCCCCTGGCCAGGGTCACAGATCTGCTGCGCCGTGTATTTGGCTCAATCGGAGGCTAGGCACTTGGTATCTGGTATCCGGCAACTCCTTAATATTCCATAAACTCACTGAAAAGTACCTGAAGGTATGATTTTCCTTCTTTGATCAGCTGTTCTTTATCATCATCAGGCACTTGCATTTCCATATAGCCATAACTTTTATGCCAGACGAAATGCCCATAAGGACGAATCCATCCAAGTCCGTTTGTGGCTTCATAGAAAACGTATTCCGGTGCATAGGGGTTCAAAAGGTCGCGGCTCCATTTAAACTCATCTGCTGTCATACCCAATTGTTTAAGTATTGTTACAGGTATATCTGTTTGGGAGGATAGCCTGGATATCTGTGTACCCTTATACTCCTGTTTAAGCACATTGCCATAAAATAACATGGGAATATGACGATATTGAGGTGAAGTAACAGGCCAGTGCCTGTATGAATTATGACTGTGATCGGCAACAATGATAAACAGCGTATTGTCGTACCAATCTTGTTGAGATGCTTTTCGAAAATAATCTGCCAGGCAGCTATCGGTATAATAAGCAGAATTGATGTATTCATTTTCACTTCCGCCCCAATCCAGCACCTTTTCCATTGGCTGATCGTAGGGAGAATGTGTACTCATACTGAATACCGTTGAAAAGAATGGCTGTTTCTTTTTCCCAAGTTCTCGGATCTGATAATCGAATATGAATTCATCATGGGCTCCCAGCTTACCCAAAGGCATGCTTGCGGGCAGATCATAGATCTCGATCATCTCATCAAAACCGGCAATGCTCAAATAAGATTTAATGCCACCATACATCAGGTGGCCGCCAAAATAGAATGAGCTGTGATAACCTTCAGCCTTTAATCGCTCGGTCAGACTGGGAAGCTTTACAACTTTATCGAGACTGTGGGTAATGGCTGCAATTGGAGTAGATGGGAAGCCTCCGAATATGGCCGACATGGCTTGCTCTGACCTGTTTCCGCTGGCATATAATTGGGTGAAAAGTATGCCATCCTTTGCAAGCTTCTCAAATTCCGGAGTGATGCCTTTTTCTCCTCCAAGGGAATGAATAAGGTCGGCCGACCAACTCTCAAGTAGAAGGATCACAATATTGGGTCTCTCATTATTGAGAAGACTGATTGTAGTATCCTTTTCGGTGTAAATAATCTCTTCAAGTACCTCCAGGGCAGCGGCATCTTCGTAAAATTGGTATGGGTTCTCTTTCATGAAGCGATGGTTTTCCATCATGCTGAAGGTAAAACTATAACCTGAATTGACTGCGGCAAGGTTGAGAATGTTGTGGCTTGAATAAAACGACTGGCTCTGTGTTATCGGGATTTCCTGCATGCCTCCCCTGATACCGAGGAAAAGGAATATGGGTGCCAGGATCAGAAATGCCAATGACCCCAAATAGGTGCGTTTAAAATAAGGGGTTTTCAGGTAGAAAAAATGAATGTAAGCAATAAAGCTGATACCCACGGTCAGTAAAAAGATGATCACAAGCCAGATAAATTGTCCTGTTGAAGCAGAGTTATAGACTTCATCCGGATTGGAGAGATAATGCAGTGCTTTATAATGCAACTTTGTTTTCCATTCGGAATAAATTCCCAGCTCGGCAGTGGTAATCAGGCTGTAGGCAATGATCATGATACCGGTATACACTTTGTTGGCGATGTCGAAAAAGCGGGCGTTGATCAGTGAGCGAAATAGCAGTAAAAAAAAGGGGATGATCAATAAATAGCTTGCCGTGGAAACATCGAGTCGTAAGGCATACCAGAAGCCTGCCATGACCTCGGAAAAACCAGGTTCTTCCAGTGAAACAAGGCCACTGTAGTATATGAGAAACAATGCCCTGTTCATGGCAAAGAATAAAATCCAGAAAATGAATTGCCGGATGAGGGATGTAAATATTCTGATCATCAAATAAGTTTTAGCCATGGCAAAGGTAAGAAATTGAACTGTTAGGGATCTTAATTGTTATTTGTGTGATCTAATATATAGGTGTACGGACTTTAGCTGCCTGCTGAGAAACGGATCTAAAACTTCTATCCTTACACCTTAAACTGAAAGATAAAAACTAAGGAAAAAACTATATATTTACATTCCCAAAGATTGTGGTTTTCACAATGAAACCTGGATCAGGGGATTCATAGCAAGCGATAAATACTACGATATGATTAAGAAAGTTCTTGTTGCCAATAGGGGGGAGATTGCCATCAGGGTAATGCGTTCGTGCCGTGAAATGGGGATTGCCACTGTTGCGGTTTATTCTGAAGCCGATCGTTCATCCATGCATGTGCGTTATGCCGATGAAGCTTTTTTTATCGGTCCTTCACCTTCTTCAGAAAGCTATCTTGTAATAGATAAGATCATAAAAGCAGCTAAACAATCCGGAGCGGATGCCATCCATCCCGGATATGGTTTTCTTTCAGAGAATGCAGGTTTTGCTGATCGCTGTAAAAAAGAAGGCATCATCTTTATCGGGCCTTCTTCATATGCCATCAATACCATGGGAGATAAGATTACTGCCCGTAAAACCATGATGGCCGCAGGTGTACCCGTTGTGCCCGGCAGCGATCTGATTACGGATGAAGAAGATGCCTTGAAAAAGATCAAGGAAATCGGACTGCCAGTAATGGTAAAGGCATCTGCCGGAGGCGGTGGAAAGGGGATGCGCCTGGTAAGCAAGGAAAAAGATATTATAAGCTCCATCAGGGCCGCACAGTCGGAAGCAAGAGCAGCGTTTAACGATGATGCTATTTATATTGAAAAATACATAGAATCACCTCATCATATTGAATTCCAGATACTGGGTGATAACCATGGAAATGTTATTCACTTATTTGAACGCGAATGCTCTGTTCAGCGTCGTCATCAGAAGGTTGTGGAAGAAACTCCCTCACCACTCATAACCCCAAAAGTGAGAGAGGAGATGGGCGCTTTTGCAGTGGCTGCTGCTAAAGCAGTAAATTATAGCGGAGCAGGAACGATTGAATTTATTGTAGATGATAAACTGAACTACTACTTCCTGGAAATGAATACACGTTTGCAAGTGGAACATCCCATTACCGAAAGGGTAGTAGGAGTGGACCTTGTAAAACAGCAGATCAATATTGCCAATGGTTTTGAATTGGAGTTGAAACAGGAAGAGTTGATTCAATACGGGCATGCCATTGAGTGCAGGATCTATGCCGAAGACCCTGAAAAGAACTTCATGCCAAGCCCCGGAGTGATCAAACACATTACCGAACCTCTCGGACTGGGGGTAAGGCATGATGGATATGTTTATGAAGGGTATGAGATCCCTATACATTACGACCCTATGATCAGTAAACTGGTTGTATGGGCCATGACAAGGGATGAAGCCATCGCACGCATGAAACGTGCACTGTTTGCTTATAAAATAACGGGCGTAAAGACTTCTATTCCATTCCTGAACCGTATAATGGAAACCCCCGATTTTGTAAAAGGGAAATACAATACACATTTTATTGAAAAGAACAATGAGTTTCTCATGTTTCCCAAAAAACAAAATATGAAAGTGGAAGATGTTGCCATTATTGCCGCTTTTGTGGATTACCTTGATAAGATTGACAGTGTTCAGACAGAGGTTCATTCAAAAAACGGAAAGAACAACTGGAAAAACTGCAGCCGCCGAATAAGCTTCAACCGCTTCTAATTGTTACAGAAAATCAGAATTATGTCAACAGAAATTAAAATCAATGGTCGCAAAGCACTGGTAGAAATTCTTGGCCGTGAAGGCGATAAGGTCAATATCAGTATTGATGGTAAAAAATATGAGGCCGATGTGGTGATGGTTGAAGAAGGGGTTTATTCCATCCTTATCGACAATAGATCACATAATATTGAGCTTATAAGCAATGATGCCAAGAATTACGTTGTAAATACTTATGCCTCCTCATATGATGTTGAAATCGTGGATGCGGAAAGCAAGTACCTGAGCAGCCGGCGTCGAAACGAGGGACTTGAAGATTTTGTAATATCTTCTCCCATGCCAGGGAAGGTTGTGAAAATCCTTGTTAATGTGGGTGACGAAGTGAAGGCGGGTGATACGGTGATTATTGTGTCTGCCATGAAAATGGAGAGTGAATACAAGGTAAAAACAGACCGCATCATTAAGGAAATAAAAGTGAAGGAGGGCGATACGATACAATCTAATCAGCCCCTGATAGTGACTGAATAAAGAATGATTTTGATAAATACAAAAGAAGAAATTCATGTCGATAAAACAGAAATTCCAGGAATTTGAAGAGCGTAATAAAATTGCCGAACTGGGTGGCGGAATTGAACGCATTGAAAAGCAGCATAAAGCCGGTCGTAAAACTGCCCGCGAGCGCGTAGCAGATCTGCTTGACCCCGGCTCTTTTGTTGAGATAGATAAATTCATGACCCACCGATGCAATGATTTTGGCATGGAGCAGAACCGGATCTCCGGTGATGGTGTTGTTTGTGGCTATGGCAAGATCGATGGCAGGCTGATGTATGTCTTTGCCCAGGACTTTACTGTTTTTGGTGGTACACTCAGCAGAGCGAATGCTGATAAGATCATTAAGGTTATGGACCTTGCTATGAAGATGGGCGCCCCCTTGATCGGCCTGAACGATTCAGGAGGTGCAAGGATACAGGAAGGTGTGGAAAGCCTTGGTGGTTATGCCGATATTTTTTATCGAAATGTGATGGCCTCGGGGGTTATTCCCCAGATCTCCGCCATCCTCGGGCCTTGTGCAGGGGGTGCGGTTTATTCACCTGCCATGACTGATTTTATCATGATGGTAAAGGAATCAAGCTATATGTTTGTGACCGGCCCTGATGTGATCAAAACAGTTACTCATGAAGAAGTTACCAAGGAAGAACTTGGCGGTGCGATCACCCATAATTCAAAGAGTGGTGTTGCCCACATGATCGCAGAGAATGATGAACAAGCCATGATGATGATCAGGGAAATGATGAGTTTCCTTCCCTTAAATAATATGGAAGATCCTCCCATCAGGCCATGTACGGATGATATTCGCAGAGAAGATGAGCATATGAACGATATCGTGCCTGATGACCCGAACAAGCCATACGATATGAAGGAGATCATCGAGACGGTGGTAGATAACAAAAACTTTTTTGAGATCCAATGCCAGTATGCACAAAATATTATCATCGGATTTGCGCGCATGGGCGGCCGCCCGATAGGGATTGTTGCCAATCAGCCGGCTCATCTTGCCGGTGTGCTCGATATAAATTCTTCCGTGAAAGCAGCCCGTTTTGTTCGTTTCTGTGACGCGTTTAATATTCCTCTGATCACCTTTGAAGATGTTCCGGGATTCCTCCCGGGTACTGAACAGGAATTTGGTGGCATCATCAAGCATGGAGCCAAACTCTTGTATGCATTCTCAGAAGCCACTGTACCCAAGATCACCATCATTACAAGGAAAGCTTATGGTGGTGCATATGATGTGATGTCGAGCAAACATATAGGAGCTGATGTGAATTTTGCCTATCCCACTGCTGAAATTGCTGTGATGGGTGCCGACGGAGCTGTAAACATCATCTTCCGCGACAAGCTAACCGATGCGGAAAAGAAAAAGGCTGTGGACAATTACCGCAAGACCTTTGCCAGTCCATATAAGGCGGCTGAACTCGGATATATTGATGAGATCATCTATCCGAAACAAACCAGGTTTAAGATCATCCAGGCCCTGGAAATGACCCAGACCAAGAGCAAGTCGAATCCCCCTAAAAAGCATGGAAATATACCTCTGTAAGCGTTCCGGATCCCTTTGGTGCGTGCTAAAAGATGTTTATTGTAGAATGTTTTGAGTGGGATGGATAATGAAATATTATACTGAAATTGCCTATACTTCTTTCACAATCTCTTTCATCACAATATTCAATGTGCCTGTGATGCCGGTTACGTAACGGCCAATGGCCGGAAGATCTTGCTGGTCAACAGCAAGTTGTTCAAGGACCCTAATATCGTTCTGAAGTCCGTTGATCTGGAATAGGTCAATGCTGGATTTTAGTTTATGTGCATAAAACTTCACTTCCGCATAATTCTGCTTTTCCAGGTGATCATTCAATGCCTTAAGCATCAGTGGAGTTTCGTTGAGGAAAATGGTGATCATATTCCCTAGCTGCTGCTTGTCGTCGCCCAGAAACAGCTTCACTTGACTTAAATTATACATCTTGCCTTTCATGACTTTGCTCAATAAGTTATATCTCGAATTCTTTGATCATTCGGTAAATGGTTGATTTACCAATATCGAGTCGCTCTGCTACCAGTGTAACATTGCGGTTGTATTTGTTCAGGTAATGGGAAATTATTTTCTTTGTATATCCCTCCAGGGTATCTTCACCATTGATCAGGCTGTTGGAGAAACTGGTCTTGGTGAACGAAATATCAACCTCCTCAATTGAGTTAGAGTTTGACATAACCGCTGCCAGCTCCATGATGGCTTTCAACTCACGAACATTCCCGGGGTAATTGTGGTTCATGAGCTTATGTTGGGCTGCCTGGCTGATGGATTTGTTTCCAAGTTTGTTTTCTATGCAGAAATCATCCAGGAAGAACTTGGCAAGAATGAGGGTGTCATTTCCTCTTGCACGCAGTGGAGGTAATTCAATCGGTAGTCCAAGCAGACGGTAATAAAGGTCTTCCCTGAAATTTCCGTTTCTGACTTCCTCGGCAAGGTCTTTATTCGTGGCAACAATTACCCGTGCATCAAATTTAATGGTTTCATTCCCACCAACCCTGTTCAGTTCTTTTTCCTGCAGCACCCTGAGCAATTTTGATTGCATATTTGAATTCATCTCAGCGATCTCGTCAAGGAATATGGTCCCATGATTGGCTTGCTCAAATTTCCCTTTCTTACGGCTGTTGGCACCGGTAAAGGCTCCTTTTTCATAGCCAAAGAATTCACTTTCGATCAATTCACTGGGAATGGCAGTCACATTAATGGGCACAAACGGGCCGGATTTTCGCGGAGAATTATAGTGGATGGCCTTTGCAACCAGGTCTTTACCCGTTCCGGTCTCACCAAGAAGGGAAACTACAATATTGGTCTGGGTCGCTTTTTCAATCAATTTAAAGATTTGCGTAATTACGGGGCTACTGCCCTTGATCACATTGCGAAACTCGTATTTTTTGCCAATTTCATTTTTGAGGTGATTGATCTCATGCTTAAGCTCAAGTGTTTCGCGTACTTTCTTCAAACTGTTCCAAAGACGGTTCTTGGTCTCATCATCCTTCACAAAATAGTCGTACGCTCCTTCTCTTAAGCAACTGATGGCCGTTTTTACATCCTCCTGTCCGGAAACAATAACAACAGGGATTTTGGGATTGTACTCATGAATTTTTAACATAACCTCCAGGCCGGAAGTATCAGGCAAACTATAATCAAGGGAAATGAAATCAGGATTCTTGTATAGATTGTCGATGCAATCCTGACCGTTTGCATACAAGAAGACCTCATTATCGGGATTAAGCGATAAATGATAGCGTAAGATATCCCCATAAAGCTTATCATCTTCGACGATAAACACCTTTAAAGATTCCATTGACCGTGGTTTTTGCCGCTCTAAATATATGCCATCTTGTTGAATTTTCCAAATATTCTTTCTCGCGGAGCGGATAATATCTGAACAACATTTTAGCTTAATTTAGTTATTATTAGACTGATACGTTAAATATTCAATCAGGTTACACTATGCAGGTTATTTTCATATAGAATTACTGAACAAAAGACTTTTGTGCTTGTTAAATACCCTATTAGCAAATAGATGTTATATTTGCCAAATTATCATACGTATATGCTTAAAGGATTAAAGACTATTTGGAGGATCATCAGGTTTGTGCTGAAATTTGTGCTGTATTTTATTCTTGCGATCTTTCTGATCGTAATAGTGGAATACCTCATCAGCCCGGTTTATATATTTCCTGAACCCAGGCCTTTCTCGGGGGAAAAATTATTTAATCCCTACGAAGGGATCGATAGTAACCACTGGCGGAAAGGGAATTTTCAGATTCAATCAGAAGGATGGATGGGTATAACCGATGGCAGAAAAAACACTAATGATGCCATCGACAGTGTTTATGGCCTTTTGGCTTATGACATTATCCCGACTTCAGATTACCAGAAAATCAACCGACATGGAGAAGATCGGGCAACTTATATTCCCGTATATGAACATGGTTATGGGATCTTTAAGAACCACCATGTAATGATTGGTGCAAAAAAAGTTACCTGGACCGATTATCCAATTTTTCAGCTGATGCATCACAAGCAGCATATGGTAAACATTCTGAGGCCGACGGCTGAGCTTGTATTTATTGCACACCCTAAATTGAGGCTTGGTTGGGCCCCTGAGGATTTTACCTGGCTCACCAATTATGATGGCATTGAGGTATTGAATGGATATAGGGAATCCATCGAACACTGGGATGCTGCGCTATCGGCAGGCAAGAATGCCCGCATCCTGGCGGATGATGATGCACATGATATTTCAAATATCAATGAGGTTGGCCGCTATAGTACGATGATATATTCACCTGTTCTAACCGGCGATAGCGTTGTTGCTGCCATGAAGGCAGGAAAAGCATTTGGTGCCAGTATCTATCGTGTATGGGGAGAACCCATGGATGAAAAGATCGAGAAAGCCCTGAATTTACCTAAGCTGAGTAATGTAAGCCTGAAGGGAGATACCCTTATTGTTGCAGTGAATAAAATGGCAGAGAAATTTAAATTTATCGGACAGGGTGGAGCCTTGCTTGATTCAAGCATGAATGCCTCTGAGGCCAGATATATTATCCGGGAAAGTGATTCGTATGTTCGTACCGAGATCCATTTCCCTAACCGCACGGCTTATTACCTGAATCCTGTGATCCGATACGATGGTGGCGATCCATGGAAACATGAATTCGCCAAAGTAGATGCGCTTCGCACATGGCTGCTAAGGATCATTGGCTTCGCCACACTCCTCTTTATTTTTGTGAATATTTATTACCTTCGGAAGCGATTTAAGAAAAGAGCACAACAATAATATGAACAAATCCAAACAGATATACAGAGCTACCATCATACTTGTTCTGTTGTCATTGGTCGTAAGGGGATTTTTAGCTGCTTTTTTAGAATTTGGCAATGATGAAGTATACTATTGGACCTATGCACTTTATCCTGACTTCAGCCATTTCGATCACCCACCTATGGTGGGCTTCTTCATTCAGCTTAGCACTCTGAACCTTTTCTTCGACCACGAGTTTTTCATACGACTGAGCTCCGTTATTCTTGGCGGGCTGAACACCTTTCTGATATTTATGATTGGCAGGTATCTGCGCGATAGCCTTACGGGATTTTATGCAGCATTTCTTTATACTGCATCTATTTATGCATTTATCATTGCAGGCGTTTTTATTCTCCCTGATACACCGCAACTCAGCTTCTGGCTGATTACTGTTTATTTTCTTCTGAAATCTGTAACCGGTCCGATTAGCAGCTCTGCTAAAAAATATTTACTGCTTGCCGGACTGGCAGCCGGATTGGCTCTTTTGTCGAAATATACGTCTGTATTTTTGCTTGCAGGAACCTTTATGTATCTGCTATTGCATAAGCGATCCTGGTTCAAAACAAAAGAATTGTACCTGGCTGTAATTATTTCATTTGTGCTCTTTTTGCCGGTATTGATCTGGAATTTTCAAAATGACTTCATCAGCTTTAATTTTCAAAGCGACAGGGTAGGGATTTTTGATGCCAGACTGAGAAGTGATTTTTTCTTTACTGAACTGGGTGGCCAGATGCTCTATAACAATCCTGTGAATTTCATACTTGGGGTTCTAGCCATAATGGCTTTTTTCAGAGGGAAATTGTCAATCGATAAACAAAAAGGTAAACTGTTGATGTGGATCGCATGGCCATTGATCGCATTGTTCCTGTTTTTCTCGCTTTTCCGCGCTACTCTTCCGCATTGGACAGGCCCGGCATGGACAATAATTATTTTGTTCTCGGCAGCTTACATTCGCGAATTGGGTATCAGGAAAATGTCTGAAAAGCTTTTCCCGCTCAGCATTATTCTTTCATTGTCCCTGCTGATCATCGTTTTATTCCTGGGGATAGCGCAGATTAAATATGGCCTTTTATATAGTGATCCCGGCGATAAACCGCAGAATGTCGGTGAAAAGGATGTGAGCCTTGATATGTATGGGTGGAGGCAGTTGTCATCCGAATTTGCAAGAGTGGTTGAGCATGAAAAAGAATTGAGAAATATTGATCCAATGAGCCCTGTGATCAGTCATCGTTGGTTCCCTGCAGCTAATATTGATTACTACCTGGCCAGACCCTTGGGCATCGATGTGCTGGGGATTGGCAGTCTTGATGGATTGCATAAATATGCCTGGATTACAAAATCAAGGACTGAATTTACGATAGGGATGGATGCCTGGTATATAACTGTAAGCCGTGATTTCAGGGATCCTGTACCAATGTATGGTCCCTTCTTTGATCAGGTTGAACCCGTGTGCACAATTCCTGTTTTCCGAAATGGAAAACATGTAATGAATGCATTCGTTTATTATCTTATTGATATGAAAAAACTACCCATGGGCATCATCCCCGATAAATAAAAAAAATGAATAACCCTCTAATTGATACCTTGATCCTGATAGCTCGTAGTTGGTAGTAAAAAACTATCTTTGCCATATGGAATCCAAACGCCAGCATAAAATATCCAGGCTTTTGCAGAAGGATCTTGGAGAAATTTTCCAACAGGAACTTCAAAGCATCTCAGGTGGTGCGATGATCACCGTAACAAAGGTTAATGTAACGAGTGATATTAGCATTGCAAGGGTTTATCTGAGCCTTTTTGGATCCGACGACAAGGTTAGCCTGATGGAGCGGATAGCAAATCGCAAGGGAGAAATAAAGTATAAACTGGGAAACAGGATCAGGCATCAGCTCCGCGCTGTACCCGATCTTGAGTTTTATGAAGATGACTCCCTCGATTATATCGAAAACATTGAAAACCTGCTGAAGTAGCTTACCTGCCCCAACGCCTGTATTTTATTAAATTATCACTAGGGAATCCTTCAGAGATAAGATTGGGAAATGCAATTCAAATTATTATTAAACAATTGCCAGGTAATATTTTGTTCTTATAATAAGTTTGTACTTTTATAGAATATTCATTCGCATATAATTTGAACCTCCCACTCCATATTGCCCGTCGTTACCTGATTTCCAAAAAATCACATAATATCATCAATGTAATTTCAGGGATCTCAGTCATGGGAATAACGGTCGGGACCATGGCTCTTATTGTCGTGTTGTCGGTATTTAATGGTTTCGAATCCCTGGTCTCTTCCCTCTATAATTCATTTAATCCTGATCTGGAAATTACCGTTATTGAAGGAAAAACCTTTACAGCAGCAGAAGTTCATGCCGATAAACTCAGGGAGGTCCCCGGAATATTGCATATTACCGAGGTAGTGGAAGAAAATGCCCTGCTCAAGAATGGAACACGGCAATATATTGCCAAAATGAAGGGTGTGAGTGATGAATTTGAATGGATGACAGGGGTCGATTCAGCCATTATTGATGGAGAATACAAATTACAGCAAGGCGATGCTGCATGTGGGGTCTTTGGGGCAGGAATTTCCTATCATCTGGGTGTTTTTCCGGATGAGTTTTCAGATCCGGTGGGCATATATGTCCCAAGCCGCAGCGCCAACTTCAAACCGGGACTTGAATACCCATTTAATCAGGGTATGGTGGTACCCAAAGGGGTTTTCTCCATCCAGCAGGATTTTGACGAAAGCATCGTCATCGTGCCCTTATGGTTTGCAAGGGAATTGTTGGAATACACAGATGAAATTACTGCCCTTGAACTGGGTTTTGAAAAAGGAGCGGATGCAGATGAAGTAAAAGCGCTCGTTCGTGAAATAGTGGGGGATGGGTTCAGGGTTAAAGACCGCTATGAACAGGAGGAATTGCTCTACAAGATCATGAATTCGGAAAAGTGGATCATCTTTCTCATCCTGGCCTTTATCTTAATGATTGCCACTTTTAATGTCATTGGCTCCCTTTCAATGCTTATCATTGATAAACAAAAAGACATCTCGGTATTGCATAGCATGGGGGCAAATTATAAACTCATTCGAAGGATCTTCCTTATCGAAGGATTGCTGATCAGCCTGATTGGAGCGATCTCAGGAATTATCCTGGGTGGAATTCTAAGCTGGATTCAGCAGGAATTTGGTATTATCAAACTTGGCCCTGACGATGGTTCTTTTGTTATCAATGCGTATCCGGTGCTTGTGAAGGGCATCGACTTCCTCTATGTGTTCTTAACAGTATTTATTATCGGTTACTTTGCAGCATGGCTTCCCGTCAGGAGAATATCCCGTAAATACCTTCGTCAAAAACTTGCGTAGATTGTTTTTTGCGGACAACCTATATATACTAATTCATGTCTAAGTATAACAATTGAATCTTTATTGTATATGTTGGAATTTACATATCTTTGTTCTCTTGCATAAAATAATAACGCCTAATTAATTATAAAAACAGCATGAAAAGATCTTACGCGCCTAATGTATTCGGAAGACTTGCTATTGTAGCGTTTTCTGTATTTTTTGTATTCTCCCTTAATGCAAAGGATATTCTGGTCAAAGAAAATGCCACTACAGGCATTGATTTGAAAGTGAATACCTATGAGATGTTGAAATTCAGCAATTCACTTGATCTGATAAGGTCTCTGAAGGTAACAACCGAAATGGGTGTCTTTACTGAATTGGCCGTCCCCGGATATACATATACCAATATTCCCGGCCTTCCAAAACTTCCAATCAACAGAAAGCTTATTGAGTTTCCGCTTGGAGCCACTCCTGTTGTGAATATTATCAGTTTTGATGTTGAAGAATTCGATCTTGAAGAATATGGCATACTGTTTCCCATCATGCCCGCACAACCTCCTGCTATTAAGGATGGCTCTTATATTCCTTTTGAATACAATGCAGAGGCTTATGCCAGCAACGAATACAGCGATCGCGAACTTGTAAGTGTGGAAGTTCTTGGAACCATGCGCGGTCTGCGTATTGCCCGTGTGGATATTGCTCCGATACAATACAATCCTGCCAGTGCAAAGATCAGGGTGTATACAAACATTGTTGCAGAAGTGCTTTTCAGCGGTGCTGATGTGTTGGCCACGCTCGAGCAAAAAGAAAGGAACAACAGTCCCTATTTCCGCTCTGCAGGAGCCGGCCTTATCAATTATAAATATGAGCAATCAGCCGGCAGAGATACCATCACAAAGTATCCGGTAAAATTTGTGATCGTTTCTGATCCAATGTTCGAAACCCAGCTGCAGGATTACGTCAACTGGAAAACAAAAAAAGGATTCACTGTAGTGGAAGCTTATACCGATGATCCCGCTGTTGGAAATACAACCAATTCAATAAAAACATATCTGCAGGGACTCTATAATGCAGGGACTGCTTCAGATCCTGCGCCATCATACGTTCTCTTTGTTGGGGATGTGGCTCAGATCCCTGCCTGGAGTGGAAATGCCGGCTTTCATGTTACAGATCTTTATTATGTAGAGTATACCGGTGACTATTTCCCGGAGATTTATTACGGCCGCTGGTCGGCAACAAATGCAACGGAATTACAGCCGCAGATCGATAAAACACTGCAATACGAGCAGTATACAATGCCGGATCCTTCCTACCTTGGCGAAGTTGTCATGATCGCAGGGATGGACTCCGGACACGGTAACGACTGGGGCAACGGACAGATTAACTATGGAACAGAAAATTATTTTAATGCTGCCCACGGACTTTCATCCTATACATACCTCTATCCAAATTCAGGCAGTAACTCTGCCGCCATTATACAGAATATCAGTGATGGGATTGGCTTTGGAAATTATACAGCACACTGTTCAGCCAGTGGTTGGGCAGATCCTTCCTTTGTGATCTCTGATGTTCCGGGCTTGCAGAACCAGGATGAGTATTGTGTGCTTATAGGAAACTGCTGCTCATCGAACGAGTTTGACAACTATTGTTTTGGTGAGGCCATCCTTCGTGCCGAAAATAAAGGCGCAGTTGGATATATTGGCGGAACAAACAGTACTTACTGGGATGAAGATTACTATTTTGGCGTTGGTGTAGGTGCCATCACCGAAGATCCCCCCTCATATGAAGAAACTACACTAGGTAATTACGACCGCTCCTTCCATGATCACGGCGAACCTTGGGAAGATTGGTATACAACAACATATCAGATCATCTTTGCAGGGAACCTGGCCGTTACAGAAGGTTCTCCAGGCTCAGCCGAATATTATTGGGAAATTTACTCCGTAATGGGTGACCCGTCTGTTGAATGCTATTTTGGTGTTCCGGACCCGATGACAGTTGTTTATGACGCACTCATGCCTCTTGGCAGCACTTCTTTCACAGTTACATCCGATCCTTATGCATACGTTGCTATTTCAAAGGATGGCGTGCTGCACGGAGCTGCCCTTGCTGATGGAACAGGTATGGCTGTAGTCACACTCGATCCTATCCAAAATCCCGGCGAAGCCGATGTTGTTGTAACAAAGCAAAATAAACAACCCTATATTGGAACTGTACTTGTAAATAATCCTGCTGGTGCATTTATTACATTGGCAGAAGTTAGTATCAATGATGCTTCAGGAAATAACAATGGGGAAGCTGATTATGGTGAAAACATCATGCTTGATGTTGAACTCGAAAACCTGGGTGCATCAGATGCCACAGATGTGGAAGCTACCCTTAGCTCATCAGATGAGTATGTAACAATCACTGATAATACAGCAACATGGGGAACCATCGCTGCAGGTGCTTTATCTTCACAGATGGATGCCTATGCTTTCGAAGTGGATGCCATCATTACGGATCAACACATGGCTGTCTTCGAACTTGAAATCACAGGTACTTCAAAAGAAACGTGGAATTCCAGCTTCAATGTGGTATTAAATGCTCCGGTTCTTGGTGTTGGGATGGTAACAATTGATGATTCCCAGGGTGGAAATGGGAACGGACGCCTTGACCCAGGCGAAACGGCTGATATCATTGTCCCCGTGATGAACGACGGACACTGTGATGCTGTAAACGGACAGGCACTTATCAACTCAAGCAATGCTGAGATCGTTATTAATTCAGGAAGTTTTACAATAGGGGCAATTGCAATGGGTGCCACGCAAGATGCTGTTTTCAATATTACGGTCAGCAATGATATCAACCCCGGAACATCCGTGCAATTCGAGTTCTCAGCCGATGCCGATGGATATACTGCATACAAGGAATTCTTCTTTGTTGCAGGCCAGATCCCCGTACTTGTGATCGACCTTGACCCGAATGTTAGTTCAGGGCCGGAAATGGCTAATTGCCTGACAAACCTCAGTGTCGGTGGCGACTACGAAACAAGCATTCCGGATCAACTGGAAATGTATTCTTCTGTTTTTGTTTGTCTTGGAATCTACAGTACAAATCATACGCTTTCTGAGGCAGAGGGTCAGGCACTTGCTGATTACCTGGCCGGGGGTGGAAACCTTTACATGGAAGGTGGAGACACCTGGGCCTATGATGCACAAACTGCTGTACACCCATTGTTTGGGATCACCGGAACGGAAGATGGTACAAGTGACCTGGGCAACTTGTTTGGACAGACCGGGACTTTTACCGAAGATATGAGCTATGCTTATGATGGCGAAAACAATTATATGGATCATCTCACCGCTAATGGAAATGCTTATGTGATCTTCATGAATCAATCCCCATCCTACGGAACTGCCGTTGCCAATATTGGTAGTACTTACCGCACAATCGGAACCTCACACGAATTTGGGGGTGTTGAAGATGGCGATACCTACACCCAAGATTACCTGATGTACAAATACCTTGAGTTCTTTGGTATTGATGCAGTATGGGTAAGTGTAGATGAGATCAGCCTTGAAAACCATACCATAAATGTTTTCCCTAACCCGGTAAGCAATGTTTCAAACATTCACATCCTGGCTGCTGATGCCGGAGAAATAAGCGTCTCGGTATATAACAGCAGCGGACAGGAAGTAAGCCGTTTATCGGATAATATGCATTTAGAAGCAGGTGAACATATGTTTGCGTTTGATGCTTCATCCCTGCCAGGGGGAATATATTATTGTCTAATCACATCTGGTGAACAAAAAATAAGCAAAAAGATAGTTGTTATTAAATAGTACCAATAAGCTCTGTTAGCATGAGAAACTTTATTTCTATTTTATTTATCATTCTGCTTGGAAGCGGAAATGCCATGGCATACAACGGCTATGACGTATCATTGAGCCAGCAAGCAGGATCCTATGATTTAGCATTCAATCTTGATGATGTAACGATCTCAACAGTTAACATCGACGGACAAACCTATTCTGTGATAAACTTTGAAGGGAATGTCTTTACCAAGAAAGCCGGCTTTGCCGAATTACCCTTTGTACATGCCGCTGTGGCACTGGAAGCCGATAATAATGTCGACCTTCAGTTCAATGGTGGTGATTTTGAAGATATTGTGCTTACACATCCATTGCTTCCTTCACGTGGAGTAATCTACCGCACGCAGGATCCTTCCACAATTCCTTATGTGATCGATCCAAAATCGATATCTGATGAATGGTATCCCGGAGATCTGGCCAATAATACAGAGCCCTATATCCTGCGTGATATCAGGGGTACGAATGTTTATGTTTACCCCTTCCAGTACAATGCTCAAAAGAATGTTCTGAGGATATACAAAACAGTAAATGTTTCCCTTGTTAATAACAACTCAGTTGCTGTGAACCCATTGGAGACACAAAGCAGCAGCATTGAATATGAAATGGATGGCATCTATGCTTCTGTATTTATCAACTACAATCAGCTGAAGGATGATCTTACAATTGCCATGGCGGT
>CAZASJ010000005.1:74116-95015 GCA_964487735.1 uncultured Bacteroidales bacterium
GATATTCTTGTCGTTTGCACTGACCGTGATGAGGATGCCATGGATCCTTACATTCAGTGGAAGATGGAAAAAGGCTACAATGTAAGCAAGGAGGTGGTTGCAACAGGAACCAATGTAAACAGCCTGGTACAGGATGCCTATAACAATAACAACAACCTCTTGTATGTTCAGCTTGTTGGCGATTGGGCCGACATTAAATGCAACACCCTCAGCTCAGGTTCCCCTATGGATCCCCAGGTAGGATGCGTTGCAGGAACTGATGAGGTTCCGGATATCTGTGTAGGTCGTTTTTCAGCTGAAAATCCTGCACAGGTCAGCGTTCAGGTTGACAAAGCGATCAACTTTGAAAAATACCCTGAAATGGGAGGAACCTGGTACAAAACTGCTACGGGTATCGGTTCAACGGAAGGCCCCGGCGATGATAATGAAGATGATTATGAGCATCTGGATGTTATTTATAATGACAAGCTTAGCCAGTTTACCTATGATAATTATAATCCTGTTTATGAACCATCAGGCAGCATCAGCGATGTAAATGCCGCTGTGAATGGTGGCACCAGTGTGATCAACTATTGCGGACATGGCTCTCCTACATCATGGGGAACCACAGGCTTCAGCAATAGCAACGTGGCTTCACTTAGCAATGGTGATAAACTTCCGTTTATCATTTCTGTTGCCTGTAACAATGGCGATTTCCATACAGGAACCTGTTTTGCAGAAGCATGGCAGCGAAAAGATGGTGGTGGTTCAGTCATGTTCCTCGGCGCATCAATCAGCCAGCCATGGGATCCCCCAATGCGTGGAGAAGATTATTTCGCCGATATCTACACCGGTGGCTATGATTATACAGCCCATGCCGGGCAGAGTGGTATCAATACGACTGAAGGAAGGACAACCCTGGGTGCCATTGTTTTCAATGGACTGGTTTTGATGACCACCGAATCAAGTGGTTCATCCGATTGGGAAACAGCCAAAACCTGGAACCTCTTCGGAGATGCGGCTATGCAGGCAAGGTCAGATGTCCCTGCCGAACTTACACTGTCGAATAATGTAGTGATGTCGGGCATTCCTTTCACCACGATGATTACTGCAGCTGGTAATCCCGTTGAAGGTGCCATGCTCACCATTAGCCAGTCGGGAACGTATTTTACCGGCATTACAGATGCTTCGGGCAATGTTACACTGAACCATTCACTGGCACCGGGTGATGCACTCATGGTCGTTACTGCTTTTAATACTGAAACCATTTATGAAACCATCAGCGTGATCCCAAGTGCGGGTGCCTATGTAATTTATGCCGACCATACTGTTTTTGATGTTAATAGTGGCTTCTGCAATGGCGATGGCATGTTCGATTATGGCGAATCTGCCCTGCTCAGTATTTCACTAACCAATGTAGGCTCAAGCGATGCCAATAATGTAGAGGTCATCCTCTCAACAGAAGATGAGTATGTTTTCATTGAAGATTCTGTAGCCAGTTATGGAACGATTGCTGCAGGTGCTACTGTAGAAATTCTTTATGGATTTCGAGTCTCGATAGCCTCGGATATACCAGACGGGCATACCATCATATTTGAGCTCCAATCATCAGGAGATGATATCTGGAACAGTTCATTTACCGATATTGGACACGCTCCCCAGCTTACATTTGGCGGTTTTTTAGTTTCGGATGCCGGTGGCAATGGAAACGGAAAACTTGATCCGGGTGAAACTGTTGAGCTTACGGTAACGGTGAGCAATGAGGGTTCGTCAGATGCATTCGAAGTAATGAGTTTACTTTCAGCTAGTTCTCCGTATATTTCAATTGAAACTGCAAGTATGCTTTACGGAAATATCGATGCCGGAACTACAGTTGATCAGGTATATAGCGTTGCAGCAAACGAAGATACCCCAGCAGGACATTCAGCTTCATTTATACAAAGTATTTCTGCTTTTCTGGACATCAGCGGAGAAGGACAATTCACCATCATTGTTGGACAGATTCCTGTATTGGTGATCGACTTCGATGGCAATAATAATTCTGCGGATATTATGATGGACTGTTTTGACAATCTTAGTGTAAGTGCAGAAACGGTGGGTAGTTTGCCTTCAAATCTGGACCTGTACAGTTCCGTTTTTGTTTGTCTGGGCATTTATTCCGATAACCATGTTTTAAGCAATACCGAGGGTCAGGCCCTTGCTGGTTATCTAAATGGGGGTGGTAACCTTTATATTGAAGGTGGGGATACCTGGTACTATGATGCCGCCACTCCGGTGCATTCAATGTTTAATATTCAGGGACTCGAAGATGGTGGTTCTGATCTTGAGACCCTCCTCGGGCAGTCAGGCACCTTCACCGATGATTTGATGTTCTCATACATAGGTGATGATGCTTATATCGATCATCTTTCACCTGTTGGTACTGCCTTTACTATTTTTGAAAATCAATCCCCTTCCTTCGTAAGTGCTATTGCATATGATGAAGGCAGTTATCGTACCATAGGGTCTTCATTTGAGTTTGGTGGTTTGGGCAGTGACCCGAGCAGCAGAGATTTCCTCATGCACCAATACCTTAACTTCTTTGGCATTGATGCCGTATGGGTTGGTGTTGGAGAGATTGAGCAATCATCCGTTTCTTTTGGACAGGCCTATCCAAATCCTTTTACAGGAGAAACAAACATTGGTTTTAGCCTGGAAGAAGACATGTTTGTTCGTGTTGAGGTGTGCAATATGAACGGTCAGAAAATTACAAGTCTTGCCAACAGCAGCTATCCGGCCGGAAATCACACTCTGACATGGAATGCCAGCCGGGATGGCGTATCAGAAGGCATCTATTTCTTCCGGATGGTTACAGAAAATGAAGTGATCACCAGAAAAGTTATTTTGATGCACTAATGAGTATTTAATTAACGCACCACGGGCCTCGCAAACGCGAGGCCCGTGGTGATTATACGATTATGCGATTGTAGATAGTTGATATCCGATGTTGATGTTGAATTTCCTCAGAAGCGTTTATCTGCATATCAGGAAAGCATAAGTGAAGATATCTGCTATCAGGAAAAGAAGGGAACTCAAATACGCTTCATTGCTTCACCCATTATTCTGTCTTCTGACTTCTGGAATTTTAATCATAGAAACGTTTACCCGTACAGAAGGAACTCAAAAATGTTAATTGGGGCTTGTTGCCGGGTGCGCAAATAAGGTGATCAGTAGTCCAAGTGTTCCCCAGCTAAATACCGAAACACCCCAGAAAAAATCGAATCGCTCCCTGCCAACCAGATCATAGATATTCCCGCCTATCAGCAAACAGCTCAAAATAAAAAGGATTTTAAAATAGATATTGAGATCCTTGAACTTAAACATGAGATAGACTACCAATGGCAGGGTGAAGATGAAGGCATTGTAGCTGGTGAATGCCAGTAAGGGGATGATGGCTATAAGCACAATATATAATTGAATAGTCTTATCTGATGCTTTGCTTTTAATGTAGAACCATAAAAATAATACAGCCATCAGGGAGAGTACAATGAACTGATAAATATATCTTCCTGTTCCATTAAGATCGATCATCCCAACAGGAGTAAATCTGTACAGAATTGAAAAAATACTGTGGTTCCCGGCGGATGCAAGTTCCTGTTTGTTTCCCAACTCTATTCCAAGCTCATTGAACCAGGAAGAGAATAGTGAAAAATAGGAGCTGCTGTCTGAATAAAACAAGACCGGCAGAAAAAACATTAATAAAGAAAACCCTAAGAAATAGAAGAGTTCCCTGTACTTTCCCATGATGATGATCAAGGGAATGAAGATGAATCCAAATGGTTTAATGAAGATGCTGATAGCAATCAGTGCGCCAAATCCCATGGATTTACCAGATCGAAGCATCACAAGAGCGAATACGTACATTCCAAGCAAAAGCAGGTTGACCTGTCCCAGGTGGAGTTCACGGAAGAAATGGGTTCCGATCACAGCTGTACTGAGGATAAGACTGTAGTTTGCCAGCGATCCGGTATATGACTTACCAAGATAAACAGTCTTAAGCTTAAGGAGAAGCATCCCTAAGATCAAGGTCAGAAATAACCAATAAGCAAATTTGCTTATTGTTAAGCCCATCGGAAGAAATGGTATGAACAGAAGGGCAGCAGGGGGAGCATATTTGTAAACATAATGCTCGTATGGGTCATCCTCAGCAGTACGATAAAGCTCCCCTCCATCTGTCAATCGGTCTGCAGCAGTATAATAAACCTCAAGGTCGACCATGTCAAGTCTTCCATTGATCAGTTCAGCTCCAAGGCTTCCTGCACTGATTACCAGGAGGAAAATGATCCAGATGTAATTCTGTCGGAATATGCTTTTCATTTAGAATTATTGGCTGATAAAGATATGAAATTAGGTTTAAGGGAAGGGATACACCTGTCATCTCTATTTTTTCAGAAATCGTAAAAGACGGGAAAATATCAGGATAGGGGATTTAACTTTTCGATACAAAAAAAGCCTGCATGGTTAATCCAGGCAGGCTTTTGATATTTTAAGTGGAAGTTACTCTAAATGCATTTCTTCTGCCTGGATGATCTCATTGGTATTTGCATCCAGCACGTAAGCGATAATGCCTATGTTGTTTTCGTCCCAGGCATTATTCAATGTAAGGGAGTAATCTTTTGTCATGATGGTTCCTGCAGTTGGCTGATCGACCAGCAAGTCGCCCCAGGTCCCGTTTAATGAACTTCTGAGGATATGGTTGTGCTGGTAATCCAAAATGTCAGGTACAGGGCCCACACTTGCCAGATCGTTTTTCTGGGCGGATATAATATCACTTTCAATAACAACAACGCAGATGTTAAGGGTCCTTGGAATGTCATCCAGAAACTCATTATGCACATGAACATCCAGTAATCTGCTACCGGCATTGTAATCAAGTTCGATCTCAATAGATGCCTCGGGTGGAAGTGCAAGCAGTTCCTGAATGGCAGGCTCCCAACTATCTTTAAAAAGAGTAACACCCCCCTCGTAAGAGATTCTGTTAACCATGCCCATAGGCACGCCTACAGGTTGGTAAAAGTTATAGATGTCGGTACCAATGTTTGTCCTGTAATCGGCATTAAATGGAGCATCGTCAGGTACTGCCAGGTCGCCGGCATGAATGGAGACCAGGATGAGTTGTTCGCCAAAAACCTGCTTAAGGTCGTTTGCCAGCTTGGTCGCTTCAGGACAATTTACACAGATATGTCCGGTAAATTCCTCCAGCATGACTTTTCTGACTTTTTCACCGGGACCGGGGCCGCTTCCGCCTGTCGGATCCAGGAAGGGCTCTTCTATTTTATCACAGCCGCCTAAAAACAAGCCTATGATCGCAAGAATATATAATGTTTTTTTCATGATCTTCATTGTTCAGTTTGCTTAAAAACTACTTGAAATCGTTAATGTTGCTCCATTGGCTGCGGGTACTGCCCGGCATACACCTCCTACGCACAACAGTCCTTCGCGCTGACGTCCATAGGAAAGAGAAATACGTGTCGTCCCCTGCACCCAGGCCATGGCTGCTGCATAATAATGCAAGCGCATGTCCTTATTTGGATTGCCATAGTTATACTCATCATAAACGGTGAAAAACCATGCCGGGGCAATATTAAATTCAAGTAAACCCATTACCCAGCTGCCTCTGTCCTGTTCTGTAAATAACTGCTGATATTCGAATCTGAGGGATTTGGTAGGAGTGAATTTATAGGTCAGGTCGGCAATCGCTATGTTGGCATAAACCATTGGCTCGCCAGTATGTCCTTCTATTACATCAATATTGTAAACCTGGTATACATATGACAGGATCATTTTGAACTTCTTGCTGATTTTTCTGCTGAACATAACATCAAAGCTTTCAAAGTACTTAGGACTTCCGATCGCAAGGAAATCAGATTGATATCCCATGGTTCCCGTAGAGTCTACAGGAATTCCCACAACAACTTCATTCTTGTCAATATTAAAAACATTGGAGTAATTCAATTCGATCTTGCTGCCATATTTTCCGCCAAGTTTTGATTTCTTAGGGATGGTATAATTTACTTTGCCCTGTATTCCAATCTCTCCGTTAGGCTGGGTGGCATAAGGGTAGATTGTAGCGAGGCTATAGGTTTGTGGATGGGTGAGGGGAGGCATGAAATTAATATCCAGGGCTTCGCCCAGTTCGCTGCTTCTCGACTTAAAACTCATATTGTCGATGCGCTTTCCTGATAAAGAGACCCCAAAACCTTTCGTTGAATATGCAAGCGACAATAAGAACAATTCCCCGTTTTTATAGATGTAATTATTCATGGCTGATGGATTGTTGATCTTGTAGGCATATTCGGCGTTCAATTGAAAGCCTCCGTTGATCATCCTGATTCTTGCAGCATAAGCCGCCACGTTGCTGGGGAGATTGTATTTATAGGTTATGGTATCCCTGACAAGGGATTTGTCTTTTACCTTTTCATAATTGCTAACGAAGCTACCGCCAAGGATGACCCTTGTACGGGATTCAGCCAATCCATTGAACATTTCGTTAAGATAGAATTCTGCATCAAGTCCGCGTACGATGCCCCGGTCGCCATTGAAGTAAGGTTCCCAATAATAGCGTTGTGTCCCTATGAGCCCTTTCAAATTGATTCCCTTATAGGGCTGGAATTTAACCCTTGCACCCCTTATGGAGTTGTCGTAACCAAGAGTCCATTCCTCATAACTTCTCAATACCAGCCCATTTCCGAATTGCTCATAAAAGTTACCTACTGTGATCTGAATGTTTTTAAACTGGTATTCAGCGAAATAGTAAGGAATTCCATGCCCTTCATATTTTGCATTATAACCTGCAATCGGAGGTAAATATGCTTCATATCTGAAGCCGGCACGGAAATTACCATTTGTGTAAATGATTTTTCCAAAGCCATTCATGCGGAATAGTTTGCCATCAAGTGTTGAATCGGTAATGCCCAGTTTATCATCGGTACCATAGTATTGGCCGTCAAACTGAAAACTACCTGTTACCTTTCCCATGTCGGTGAAGCTCTGTGCCTGAACTCCGGAATAGATCATGCCAAGCGCAATGATCAAAACAGGAAGTATCTTTTTCATATTTGTGGTTTTGGTTTATTTAAAATACTTGGAATGCTAGTGTCCTTTAATATCTTCTCCTGCTGCTACTTTGCGTACAGCCTCGATAAGCTGGATTTCACCGCCTTCAGAGAATGATGTATGCTGCCAAACAATATTTCCATCTCCGTCGAGGATGAATGTGTGCGGAATCATATTCACGTTCATGGCCCGTTTGAAATCACCATTCTCATCAAGAATAATTTCATAATCCCAGTCGTTGCCATCGGCAAAAGGCTTCACTTTTGAGCTTGATCTTGAATCATCAATGGATACCGCGATCAGTTTCACGCCTGTTTCTTCCTGCCAGTCGTCATATTCATCAGCAATGGTATTCAACTCCTTTACACAGGGTTTACACCAAAGCGCCCAAAAGCTAAGGATAATAGGTTTTCCATCATTTTCTATATCTGCTGTATTGAAAGGAATGCCTTCAACGGTTTTCAGGTCTATGGAGGGAATTTTTTGCCCTTTTTTCTCTTCGTTCTGTGAATAAACAGCGAAGCCGATAAACAAGCCCATAAGGATTAAAACTATCTTTTTCATATTGTATGGTTTATATATGTTACTATGTTGTTAAATAAAAAACAGTGCCAAAAGTAAAAAGAAAAAATCACATATGAATTTCCAGCAATTTAGTTTTTATCACCGGGCTGATCAGAACAGATTCCATAATGGCCGGTATCAGGATCAACTCTCCTTTGGATAAATCATAATTTTCTTCATTGCATTGTATAATTGCCATTCCTTCAGTGCATAAGAGTGCTACGAAAGAATCCAGGCCGCTATAATCTTTTTCCAATGCATGTTTTTCCAGGGAGATCAAATTGCTGGTAAAATGTTCACAAGTGACCAGGGTCGCCGTTTTTTCTTCTTCCCTGGGATAATCCGTTTTGTGTTTTTCCGGGATCTCAAAATCAATGGCATCAAGTGCTTCCTCAATGTGTATCTCCCGGCTGTTTCCTTCTGCATCTGTTCTGTCCCAGTCGTAGATCCTGTATGTAGTGTCGGATGTTTCCTGTATCTCGGCCAGGAGAACTCCCGGACCCAGGGCGTGCACCCTGCCAGCAGGCATGAAATATACATCGCCTGCCTGAACCTGTTCATAATTCAGAATTTCGGGCAGGTTTTTATTCTGTAAATATTTGATGTAAGTTTCCTTGTCAAGTTTTCTGTTGAAGCCACTGATGAGCTGAGATCCTTCATCTGCTTCTAAAATGTACCACAATTCAGTCTTTCCCCTGCCGATCTTCCTTCTGGCGGCCAATTCATCATCGGGGTGTACCTGTACTGACAACCAATCGTTGGCATCAATGATCTTGATCAGTACCGGAAATTCGTTTCCGAATCTTTCATACACATCATCACCTACCAGGTCGTACATATATACTTCAAGCAGTTCATTTAATTCATTCCCGGCCAGGAATCCATTGCTAACAATGCTGGGATTGCCCTCCACCCCTGAAAGCATCCAGGCTTCCCCGCAAGAAGGAAGTGGTGAGAATTCCATATTCATACTCTTTTTGATCTTGTCTCCGCCCCAGATCTTGTCTTTAAATATGGGCTTGAATTTTAATGGGTATAAGGCGCTCATGCTTATTTTATCTATCTTTGAACCTTACAAAGTTAATCAATTCCAGGGAGCTAAATCCAATAATCAAGCCAATATAAAAAGCAGATGAATAAGATATGTGTATTCTGTGGATCAAGTAAAGGCATAAAGCCGGAATATGCTGAACAGGCAGAGTTGCTAGCCACGCTTATGGTCCGGAAAAATATTGAACTGGTATACGGCGGAGCCAACATTGGTTTAATGAAATCCATCGCCGACAAGGTGCTGCTGGAAGGTGGTAAGGTTACAGGAATCATGCCCGGGAATCTGGCCCAGAAAGAGATTCTACATGAGCATATGACCGAGACCATTCTGGTGGAGGATATGCAGGTCCGCAAAAAGAAAATGGAAGAGCTATCCGATGGTTTTATCATTATGCCAGGTGGCTTCGGTACCATGGATGAACTATTTGAAATGCTCAGCCTGAATCAACTTGGCCTGATTCATAAACCTGTTGGCATCCTGAATATGGAAGGCTTTTATGATCCTTTGATCGCCTGGCTCGACCATGCTGTGGAAATGAAGTTTATTCGTCCTGAACACAGGAAGAACATCATGGTCGATACCGATCCGGAAGCTCTGATCGATGGGATGCAGGATTATACTGCACTGGTAGCAGAAAAGTGGGTTGATGATCTGAAGAATAGAGGGTATTAGAAAAGAAAAATCATGAAAGCATTGTATTATTCAACTGAAGAAGGTCAACAGCTTCGTTGTGTCCTTTGTCCGCATAATTGTCTTCTGAAACCCGGCCAAACGGGAATTTGTAAAGTCAGGACCAACATAGATGGCGTGCTGGTAAGTGACAATTATGGGAAGGTATGTTCATTGCATCTCGACCCCATTGAAAAAAAACCACTCTATCATTTTTATCCCGGAAGGAATATCCTGAGCATCGGAAGCGTAGGCTGTAATTTGCACTGCCGGTTTTGCCAGAACTGGGAGATCTCCCAAACAACTGTTAAAGAATATCCATATCTGAAATCCTTTGAGCCGGAAGCCATCCTCGATCTGGCAACGGCAGAAAAAGGGAACCTGGGCCTTGCCTATACTTATAATGAACCTACAGTGTGGTATGAGTATATGAAAGATATTGCTGAAAAAGCCCAGCATGAGGGATTGAAAAATGTGATGGTTACAAATGGGTTCATCAATCCTGAACCACTGGAAAGCCTGCTTCCCATCATTGATGCATTCAGTGTGGACCTTAAGGCCTTTTCTGAGTACTTCTATAAGCACCTGACCTCTTCCTCCCTGCAGCCTGTTTTGAACAGTCTTAAGCAAATCAGGAATTCAGGCAGGCACCTGGAGGTTACCAATCTGTTGATTCCGGATGAGAACGATAAGGAAAAGGAATTCAGGCAGATGATGGAATGGATTCAACATGAACTTGGACCTGATACGGTATTGCATATTTCACGCTTTTTCCCAACCTATAAACTGGTGCACAATGCCACACCTGAATCATTGCTTATGCATTTTTATGAGATCGCCAGGGAGTATCTAAGCTATGTATACCTGGGAAATACTAAATCAGATCTGGGGCGTGATACAAGTTGTCCTCAATGCGGAGAAACCTTGATTACAAGGAATGGCTATCAAACCATTGTATCTGGAGTGGACGGGAATTGTTGCAGGAAATGTGGTGGAAAAATTCCGATTGAAATGTGATGGGCTGGCTTCTGGCTCCTGCCTGCCGGATTGTAACGCCTGAGGCCTGAAACCCATTTTTAATTACATTTGCATCTATGATTATTATTGGCATAACTGGAACCCTGGGTGCAGGAAAGGGCACGATCGTGGATTATCTCACTAAAGAGGAAGATTTTGACCACTACAGTGTGCGTGCCTACCTGTTGGAGGAAATGAAAAGTATGGGAATGCCTGAGAACAGGGATTCAATGATGATACTTGCAAACAGATTGCGTGCAGCTTATGGGCCATCTTATATTATAGATCAATTATATGACAGGGCCCGCGATGGCGGACATGATTGTGTAATCGAAAGCATACGCACTCCCGGAGAGGTTCAGTCATTGCGTCGGAAATCTGATTTTTTTCTCATTGCAGTTGATGCAGAACCTAAAAAGCGATACGATAGAATTAAAAAACGTGCTTCAGAAACGGATAAAGTTAGTTTTAAGGAATTTCTTTCCAATGAAGAAAGAGAATTTAACTCAGACGATCCCAATAAGCAAAACCTTTCGAAATGCATTGAGATGGCAGATTTTACTTTTCAGAATAATGCAGGGATCAAGCCACTTATTGAGCAGGTAGGCAAGCTTATATCAGAGATCAAAACAAATATTGCAAATGGAAAAAGAAAAGACTGAACATATAAGGCCAACCTGGGATGAATATTTTATGGACCTTGCCAATACAGCGGCAAGAAGGGCTACTTGCGACAGGGGCCGGAGTGGTTGTGTGATTGTCAGGGATAAGCATGTACTTGTGACCGGATATGTTGGTTCGCCTAAAGGAATGAAGCATTGTGATGAGGTAGGGCATCTTTTCAGAAAAGTGTATCATGAGGATCATAGTGTCACCCAGCATTGTGTCCGGACCGTTCATGCTGAGCAGAATGCCATTGCACAGGCTGCCCGCAGAGGTATTGCTCTTGATAACAGCACTCTTTATTGTAAGATGACACCCTGCAGGGTGTGTGCCATGCTCATTATAAACTGCGGGATCGTTCGTGTTGTTTGTGAGAAAAAATACCATGCCGGAAAAGAATCAGAAGAACTGTTCGACCTTGCGGGAATAGAGCTTTTTTACTTCAATGATGAGGTGGAGGAATATGAGAATCAGTAGAAGTACTTGGAGTACTTGGAATACTTGGAGTACTTGGAGCGCTTGGAATATTAAAGATGGCATCGGGCGTCAGGCATCGGGTATCAGGTGTCAAATTTCAGATTTCAAGTATGAAGTGCCTGGTTGATTATGGATTATCCTCTTTCGTTAAAACTTCAGAGGAGGCACTGGATGATGAACTACGAACTACGAACTACGAACTATGAACTATGAACTCGGAATTTGGTACTAGGTACTGGGGGCTGGGACCAGTAACCAGCGACCAATATCCAGTATCCAGTAACCAGTATCCAGTCCCGATTCCCGGTCCCCGGGATCGAGGATCCTCGAAAAACAATGAATTCAAAGAATTCTGGTTTTTCGGGATATCCAGCATCCACTTTGTTCACCGAAGCTTCAGCGAAGGTGAAGCATCCAGCATCCAGTATCTAGTATCTGGTTTCTTCAAAAATAAACACCCCACGCTCCCCACTTGATTTGGCATATCCCCTTATCATGCTTGGTGTATTGAAGGGCATGGCGATATTTCCAAACTTATCTACAGCAATAACACCACCACCTCCACCGATCGGCAGCAGCTTACCGTTGATCACACTATCGGCAGCTGCAAACAGGCTCAGGCCGCTATATTCCATCATTGCTGATATATCATAGGAAACAACATTGCGAATAAAGTATTCACCGTGTCCGGTAGCAGAAACGGCACATGTGGCATTGCTTGCAAAGGTGCCGGCACCAATGACCGGAGCATCACCCACACGTCCATGCATTTTGTTTGTCATCCCGCCAGTAGATGTTCCTGCGGCAAGGTTTCCATACTTATCAAGGGCAGCAGCACCTACCGTTCCATGTTTCTGTGTATTTTCTTTTTCCCTGTCGAGCGTACGCTGTAGGCTGTTCCAACGACTTTCTGTATAGAACCAACCAGGGTCTACGATCTCCAGGCCATTATCAGCAGCGAATTTTTCAGCACCATCGGTGACCAGCATTACATGAGGTGAATGGGTCATGACCAGTTTGGCAGCAAGGATTGGGTTTTTAATATTTGTAACTCCTGCCACTGCGCCAGCATTCCTGTCACGTCCGTCCATGATTGAAGCATCGAGTTCGTTGTTGCCAAGCTCGGTGAATACTGCGCCCCTTCCGGCATTGAATATTGGATTGTTTTCCATGTACGTGATCGCCGCTACAATGGCATCAAGGCTTTGGCCGCCATTTTCCAGAATGCCAGAAGCAGTGTCAAGTGCATGCTGGATGGCTTCTTTATATGCTATTTGCTTTTCTGCTGAGATATTTTCCCTGGTTCCTCCGCCGGCTCCGCCATGAACCACGATGGCCCATTCAGCTTGATGCACATCTTCATTTGTTTGAATGAATTTTCCGGCAAGTTCTTTGACATTGTAGAACCCAAATAGGTGTCCGGAGGTAAGCAGGATAACAACCACAATGACCCACCTGACAAAATTGACACCTTTCTTTACGGCCAGCCTTGAAGCCACCAGTGCACCCACCACATTTCCGATGGTTAAAGTAAGCCCGTATTCCCAGTTTACCTGTCCGTAAATGAGGAAAATAATAAGTGTTACGGGGGTGTATATCAGTACAATGAAAACTTTAACGGCATTGGCTTTCACCAGGTCATATCCTATTTGTCCAACCAGTGCTATGAGCAAAAAATACCCAATCCCCATGTGGATAAATCCGCCATAAATCCCAATCAGGAAAAAAACAATAATCTGGGCAATACTGGTCTTTTTATTGACCAATTCTTCCCTTCCCGACAGCCATTTTTTTGGATTGTACAGAATAAAGATCAGCATTACCAGCATGATCACACCAACGGCTTTTTCAAATATATTTTCGTTAATGTCAACCGCTATAAGGGCTCCCACTATAGAACCCAGCAGGGCCGGGATGCCCAGTATAATGCCTTTTTTGGTATCAAGTACTTTTTGCTGACGAAAACTTGTGCTGGCGGTAAGGGTTTGAATGGCGATGGCAATACGGTTGGTTCCGTTTGCAACATTTGCCGGAAGCCCGAGCACCATCAATACAGATAGTGAAATGATCGATCCTCCTCCTGCAAGAGTATTGATAAATCCAACCATCAGGCCTGCTACGACCAGGGCGATGATCTCAATCCAGTGTAACTCCATTGGGTGCGCTTTTGATTCGACGTCAAATGTACTGAAAATGTCCTTATCTAATCAACAACCTTTTTTATTAAACTGACCAGATCGTTTGGGGTGAATGGTTTGCTGAGGTACTCATCCATTCCTGCGTCAATACATTTTTCCCGATCGCCCTTCATGGCATTGGCAGTAAGGGCAACTATGGGTGTATGCTTTTTGTTGTTCACCCCGAGGGATTCCATATTCCGTATGTAGGCGGTGGCTTCAAAACCATCCAGTATTGGCATTTGGACGTCCATCAGCACCAGGTCGTAATCACCTTCATTATATTTATCGATGGCTTCCTGTCCGTTCTTTGCAATATCTACTTCATAACCGGCATTTGTCAGGCTATATTGTATGATCTTCTGGTTGATTTCATTATCCTCTGCTAAAAGGATATTGAGCATTTTAAAGGGCTTATCCTCCGGGTTTTCCCGGATCTCCATGATATGTGCAGTTTCGGCTGTAAGATTGCTTTTCTCAAGACGGGTGGTAAACCAGAAAACGGATCCCTTATCTTGAACGCTTTCCATTCCAATATCGCCTTTCATCAGCATCACCAGACGTTTGGCAATGGATAAACCCAGCCCGGTACCACCATAGTTTTTTGTAGTGGAAGTATCCACCTGGGAAAACAATTGAAAGAGGCTTTTTTTCCCGGTATCGGAAATACCAATTCCTGAATCTTTGACTTTAACACGCAAGGTTATATTATTCGAACCTTCATCGGTAACTTCAATAAAGATGTGTACAAAGCCTTTTTCAGTGAATTTAACGGCATTGTTCACCAGGTTCAGGATGATCTGCTTTAGCCTTGATGGATCACCTTTCAGGTATTCCGGAACGTTGGAGTTGATGAATGTTTTATAATCGAGGGCTTTTTCATCAGCCCTGATAAACATGATATTTTCTATGTCTTTGAGAATATGCCTGATCTCAAAGTCTTCAAGTTCCAGTTCTACCTTTCCGGCTTCAATTTTTGAAATATCCAGGATGTCATTTACAAGAGATAAAAGACTTCTCGTGGAGGAGATCAAAATCTCAAGATTTTCTTTTTCATGATCGCCGAGATTGGCTTGCTTCAGTATTTCTGCCATGCCGATGATTCCGTTCATAGGGGTCCGGATCTCATGCGACATATTGGCAAGAAATTCACTTTTAGCCCTGGTTCCTTCTTCGGCCTGTTCCTTGGCAAGTTGAAGTTCATTCTCGTATTTTTTTCTGAAAGTGATATCCCAGGAAATGCCAACCAGGCCGATGATCTCACCCTCATTATCACGATATGGTGCAAGGTTGGTGGTAAGCCAGACTTCCTTAGCGTTTTTGCTTATTTGTTCTTCGATGTTGTACAGTGGAAGTCCTGATTCGATTACCTCCATCTCCATTTCTGCATAGTCGATGGTTTTATAATCAGGGATCACTTCTTCCACTCGTTTTCCCTGAATGCCATAAAAGGGCAGGTTAACAAATCTTTCAAAGGCTTTGTTTACAAGAATATACCTTAGGTCGGTATCTTTAAAATATACAAGTGCAGGAATGGTGGATAACAAAATACCAAGTTCTTCGGCCCTGGTTTTAAGAGCCTCCACAGCATCTTTAAGGTCTTCAGTTGTTTTCTTTAGAAGTGAATTGAGCACATTTTTATCCTTCAACAAGCGTTCAAACTTAAAGTTCATAACCTGATGGTCACGTTTCAGGCTTTCCACTTCGTCTAAAATGTCATCCTTATATTTGAGGAATTCCTCAAACGTTTCGATGCCTTCAATGATTTTGTTTATTTTGTTTGTTCGTTCACCCATAAATTAAGAAAACAACTTGTTAAATTATTACTTTTCCTTTAATACGACAAGTGTGTAGGTCTGGTTAAAAAAATCGCATATTTTTCCCGGATTGGTTCCTATTTCTCCATATGTAAAAAATCCAGATACTGGTAAATTCCATTTCAGGGCAGGGTAGGTGATTTCTTCTGTGATCATTGGACCCAATGCAAGATGCCTGGCCATGCATGAAAAAAGAAGGATCATATCCGCATCCTTATTCTCTTTATAGAAATCTGTCATTTTTTCTTTTGTTCGGTCTAATACTTCAAATCCCGGGGAGCTTGAAAAGGTTACAATAGAATCCTGGGGTACGGTCCCGGCAAATATCAAGGCCTCCTTTTTCCTGTCAACACCCATTACAGCTCTCAGGGTGTAATTGTCTTTGTTACGTTTGATAAGCAAGGGGTATTCAACGCCAATGGCTGGAAGGTCATTGTCCTGAACGCTCAGGTACTTTTTGTAAACGCGCAATGCCGGTTCATTATCAATGCTGTAAACAATATTGCTTTCCGATGAGGTGATTCGAAGGTCTTTTCCCAATCCGACCCATCCGCTGGTTGCAATCCCGTTCATGGCAATTGCATCTGAATCAAATGCCAGCACGATCGCTCCGCTTTCAAGGACTTTCTTCCCGGAAAAAACATAATTCTGGAAGAATTTCGTTTCATCACTTGCAAGGCCTCCGAACATACTTACTCCTTCGCCCGCTTTGTCCATGATTCCTTCCACAAATTCCTGTCCATTGAGATCCATGCCTGAGGCCACAATAATGAAGGAAGGCTTTTTAAATGCAGCAGCACCCCATTCTCCAATGCTTTGGCCAAAATCAAATGAATTTTGGCCAAGTCTTTCTTTACAGAGATAAACGAATTTTCTTTCGTCCAGTTCAACCAATGTCACAACCGCTGAATCTTCGAATATGGCATTATCCTTTCCATTGGTAAGTATATTTCCACCGGAACTACTGCCAACCACATAAATATCATAGCCTGAAAAAGCCTTGGAAACCTTATCGATTCCTAGTCGCGGAGTTGAAAATACAAAGGCAATACTGGGGGAAAAGGCATCATCAATGAGCGAACTCATCTTTTCAACAATTTCCCGTGGGTGACCTACCGTAAAAGATTTAGTCTTCATAACCATGTCTCTAATAAATATAAAGAATAGCGATAGAAAGTACGCAGACAGGTATTATACAAATATACTGTTTTTGGTAAATCAAATCAATATGCAATGCTAATACGGATTCTTTATAATTAGCAAAAAACAGATTAAGCTGAGACTTTCTTGCCAAGGATGAAAGTAAGGCCGAATAATAAGGTGATCCCGATAGGAAATAGGATGAAAGAAGAAATTCCAAATGCGGCAGGAATAGTCCCAATAATGATGGATACTATACCTACTGTTAGTGCATAGGGCAACTGGGTTCGAACATGCTCAATATGATTGCAGGAACTTGCCAGGGAGCTCAGTATGGTTGTGTCTGAAATTGGAGAACAATGATCTCCCAATACTGATCCTGTTAATACACAGGCCACTACATTGTAGAAAATGAGCATTGAGCTGTTATAGTCAAGACCGGAATCACTACTGATCAGCCATGTAGCAGGCAATATCAAAGGATATAAAATAGCCATTGTACCCCATGATGAACCTGTAGAAAATGATACCAAGGCAGCCAGGATAAAGGTGATGGCCGGTACCAGATAGGGCGAAATCGACATTTCCAGCATACTATTTGAAATAAAGGTCGCGGTATGCATATGCTCCGTTATCAAGGCCACTGACCATGCCAAAATCAGAATGAGCACTGCTGTAAGCATTGTTCTGAATCCATTGATCAGGCTGTCAATGCTTTCTTTCAGGTTTAATATTTTTTGTGTGATCGTTAGGAAAAGGGCAACCAGGACACCTGACAATGAAGACCACAGCAAGGCGGTATAAGAATCTGCATTTCCAATGGTTTCAGAAATCTTTCTGCCGAAGGAGAGCTCGCTGTTAGACCAGACTTCTGCATCCCAACCGGTATACAATAGGCCCGCAATGGTTCCAAAGATTATTACAAAGACTGGTATTGCTGCATTATACCATCGAGCCTTGATATTTTCCTCTATCTCCAGCTTATTGAGTTCGTTGGAGAATCCAAAGTCTTCATCCCTTTCAGTTTCCGATGCATTTCTTGCTTTGCGTTCAGCCTTAAGCATGGGGCCAAAATCCACCCCTCTGTAAATAATGAAAAGAATAAAAATAAGGGTGAATATAGGATAAAAGGAATATGCCAGGGAGTTAAAAAATACCATATAAGCATTCTCATCCAGGCCGATCACATTGATGCCATCCTGGATATAGCTGAGTTCTGCACCTATCCAGGTCGTAACAAATGCAATGGAAGCAATGGGTGCGGCGGTAGAATCTACCAGGTAAGCCAGTTTTTCCCTCGATATTTTCAAACGATCCGTAACCGGTCGCATGGTATTTCCAACCACGAGGGTGTTGGCATAATCATCGAAAAATATTACAATACCCATAAGCCAGGTAATGAACTGGCCTGAGCGTGCATTGTTGGCATATCGTGAGAGCATGTTCACAATGCCCTTCATTCCCCCATTTCTTGTGATCAGGTTCACCATAGCCCCTATCAGCATTGAAAAAATAATAATGGATAAGTGGCCTTTGTCCAACATTGCTTCCAGAAGGTATGTGTCTGCAATGGAGAATATTCCCTGGAAGGGAGCAATAAAAATACTGCTGCCGGCAAAAAAATGAAGGATGGTGGTACCGATCAGCAGACCTGCAAAAAGAGCCGAAAATACTTCCTTGAATATCAATGCAAAAAGAATGGCAATCAAAGGGGGGAGGATCGACATCCAGAGAGGGACAGGGTTCACTTCTTTACCGTATTGAAAGGCATCGCAGGAAAAATTCATCTCCGTTTTTCGTCCCAGAACATAATTGATTTCACCCTTTCCATTTAGGATCATCACCTCTTTGTATTCTTCCCCTATATGGATACTGATCTCTTTTCCTTCCAACGCTTTAGCAGTCTCAATATCTGTGATCTCGATCTCAATATCAAATGGGATATGCTGTATGATGATAAAGGGAAATTCGATGTTGATCTCATCCTTTCCCAGAAAAGGAACTTCTTCCCCTTTTAATGGAAACGAAAGGACCAATACAAATAAAATTAACAGAAATTGTAATATGCTTTTTCCCGACACTTAATCTGAATTTCGGATAAAGATAGGAAAAAAGGTTTTGAGTTTTGAGTGTTGAGTTTTGAGTGGATAGGTGATTTAAGTATGAAACACTGGAACACTGAAACCATCTATCTACCTAACATCTCCTTCGCGGCCTGAATGATTCCTTCTGTATCATATCCACAATCATGGTGAAGTTCTTGTTGTTTGCCATGACCAATGAATCTGTCGGGGATACCGAGCCTCCTGATCCTGGACTTATATTCATGGTCGGATTGAAACTCAAGGATGGCACTTCCCAGTCCGCCAACGATCGTTCCGTCCTCAACTGAGATGATCTTCTCGAATGAATTAAAAACTTCTCTTAAGATATCTTCATCAATTGGTTTCAGGAAACGGATATCGTAATGAGCTGCTTTGATTCCTTCTTTGCCCAATTGTTTGCAGGCTTCCATAGCATAATTTCCCACAGGTCCGATACTCAAAATGGCAATATCCTTGCCATCTCGTACTTTTCGGCCTGTACCTACTTTTAGTTCTTGCATAGGGGTTTCCCATATGGGCATTACACCACTTCCTTTCGGGTACCTGATGGCAAAAGGTCCTTTTCCGGGGGTTTGAGCCGTAAACATCAAATTGCGAAGCTCTTCTTCATTCATTGGTGATGCAATAGTCAGACCGGGAATACTCCTTAGATATGCCAGGTCAAAGGCCCCATGATGTGTGGCTCCGTCCTCACCAACAAGTCCGCCTCTGTCAAGGCAGAATATTACCTGTAACTTTTGGATTGCTACATCATGAATGATCTGATCGTATGCTCTTTGGGCAAAGGTTGAATAGATGTTACAGAAAGGGATCATCCCCTGGACCGCAAGGCCTGCTGCAAAGGTAACTGCATGCTGTTCAGCGATCCCTACATCAAAAACCCTGTCGGGCATGACTTCCATCATAAGGTTCAGGGAAGATCCAGTGGGCATGGCAGGAGTGATGGCTACGATTTTTTTATTTTTCCTGGCAAGTTCAATGATTGTTTTGCCAAACACCACCTGATATTTAGGTGGTTTCTTGTCTTCATCATCGGATCTGATCAGTTTACCTGTTTTTCGGTCAAAAGCACCGGGAGAATGGTATGTGGTTTGATTTTTCTCGGCTTCATAAAAGCCTTTTCCTTTTGTTGTAACAAGATGCAGCAATTTGGGCCCTTTTATCCTCTGCAAGTCGCGTAACATCTTTGTGAGATGCACAACATCATTCCCGTCGATAGGGCCGAAGTATCTGAAGTTGAGTGATTCAAAGAGGTTGCTTCTTCTAAGGATACTGGATTTTACAGCATTTGAGATTTGTTTTACGATGGCACGTGTATTTTTACCGTAGCGTGTGCCCCCTCCCAGCAGGAACCATATTTTATCTTTAAACTTATTATAGGTTTTGGAGGAGATCATCGCCGTTAAAGATTCCTTGATGGCTCCTACGTTTTTATCAATGGCAATACCATTGTCATTTAATATTACAAGTAAATTGGCATTCGAAACGCCTGCATTGTTCAATGCTTCCATTGCCATTCCACCGGTCATGGCACCATCACCGATGACTGCAATATGAAGCCTTCCATTGCCTTCTGTTAGTGAGGATGCTGTTGCCATTCCCAATGCAGCGGATATGGATGTTGATGAATGGCCTGTGCCGAAGGCATCGTACTCACTTTCACTCATCTTCGGGAAACCACTGATGCCGCCTTTCTTGCGGTTTGTATGGAATTTTTCGCGACGGCCGGTCAGGATCTTGTGGGTATAGGCCTGGTGCCCCACATCCCAGACAACCTTATCGTAAGGTGTATTGAACACATAATGAATGGCAACAGAAAGTTCAACGGTTCCCAGACTGGCCCCCAGGTGCCCGGGATTGTGTGAAGTTTCATCCAGTATAAACTCCCTGATCTCACGGCACAATTCGGGCAGTTGCTTTTCCTTCAGTTTTTTAAGATCAGAAGGATCATTAATGGATGATAATAGTATGCCGTTGTTTTCGCTCATTATCTGCTTGTTCCTTTTAAAGACTGCAAAGTTAACATCAAAAATGGAAATGCTATTGTTTAGGGGTATGTTAATTGTTCTTAATTGAAACTGGATGCTGGATACTGGATGCTTCACCTTCGCTGAAGCTTCGGTGAACAAAGTGGATGCTGGATAT
>CAZASJ010000006.1:0-51262 GCA_964487735.1 uncultured Bacteroidales bacterium
TAATGCTTCCGGCTTCTTCAGGCACTACTTGCCATTCGTAACTCCAGGCTCCGGCAGCAGGATGAATGCTATAAGTGGCTGTGCTATCGGTGGTGATGCAGAGGGTATCGGGGCCAGTGGGGCTTGATGGGATTGAAGGCATGTAGTTTGAGCAGTCTTTGATTTCGAATAGCCAAAGATCTCTACCTCCTTTAAGATAACAGCCTACATCCCCAGTATTGCCATAAAATGTCCAACCAGCAATCACATAATTATCTTCTGCTTGTTTGTATATTGCATCAAATGAAAGACTTTCACTGTTAATGCTCCCATAACATTTTGACCACTCAATATTGCCATTTGCAGAGAGCTTCACCATCCAAATATCTGAGTTTTGATTATTGTAATCCGTATGGAGATCCCAAACATCCCCATCATCCGAATCAGTCTGGGCAAACACTACAAAGCCACCATCATCGCTTTGAATGATTTTTCTACCATAATCATAGTCTGAGCCTCCCAGGCATTTTTCCCAGATAATATTGCCTACGGTATCTATTCGTACTACCCAAATATCATATGTCCCTTCATCACCTGCAATGCCATGGAATCCTGACACATCACCATCATCCGATATTGTTTGAGATAGAAAGATATAACCATCTTCTAATTCAAGAAGGCTCCACCCCTGATAATCGATAGAAGATCCTCCGTATAACATTTGCCATTCAATATTAAGGTTTGAATCTGTCTTCACTGCCCAAACGTCTCCCCCACCATATGAAGTGCCCTGTACCATGCCAGTAGCAGTAACCGCATGTGAGGTAAAGAAAAAGCCCCCGTCGTGGGTTTCCACGATATCAAAAATATTGTTATGATGGATATTGCCAAAAACCTTGTTCTTAAGAATATCTCCGTTTTTGGGATCAATAATAGTAATCCAGGCATCTAAGTAACCGTAATTTATCGGTACATCGCCATCACTGGAGGTAGTTGCACTGAAGGCTATAATATTACCCTCTGAGCTTATTTTAAGCCCTGGGCCATAATCACTACCGGAGCCACCGTAGCATTTTTCCCAGATAATACTTCCATTCTTATCTATTTTTACGATCCACCGGTCAAAATCACCATGATTTACTGACTGGACATCACCATCATTGGAAGCTGTCCAGCCTCCCAGATAGAAATGCCCTTTATTACCTTTAATGATATTTGTTGCATATTCAACACTTGTTCCTCCATAGCACCTTCCCCAAAGAAAATTGCCAACACTGTCGATGGCAGTAAGCCAAATATCTCCTTCTCCCCAATAGTTAGTAATATCTCCATTGGTTGAATTCGTAGAACTAAGAATAAAGTACCCGAAATCGGTTTTAATAATGCTTGCATCAGCTTCATTCATGCTACCCCCATAGCAACTTTGCCAGCTTATTTCCATATTGCTTTGAGCTATGGATTCACTTACACAAAGCGATAATGCTATTAATAGGATCAGATTTCTCATGTTGTGATAGATTGTAGGCCTTCAGGCTAACTCGGACACCAAGTTACAAAAGTTAAAGCAAAGATATTTCCAGATAATCTAAACACCGCAAGTTTATTACCAACAAGGTAAAATCTTAAAGATAATCATGCATTTTAAGGACGCCAATAAAACCTAATGCAAAAAACGTCCCTTTCGAGAAGAAAGAAGAGAACCACACGCAAAGATTCGACTAGCTTTTTAGTGAAAAAGACAACTCTCCAAGACAATTTCAGGCTAATTGATACTAAAACAAAAGGATTTAGTCTATAATCATGCAGAAATGGTCAAAAAAAGATGACGATTTCTGGCAAAAAGAAAGATATTTTGACAAAAGTTCTGAAAATTACCGGACATACCTGTCGTAAAACGGACATAATTGTCTTAATTCGGACATTTTGAAGAAATGAATTTGTTACAAGAGAATGCTTTGCATACATCAAAAATCAGTCTAAATAATAGGATAAAAAAATGTTTTGCTACTAGCTGAATAAGATAAAGTACAATTCAGCTTTTAACTATAAAAGTCCGAGTTGATTAGACCGCAAACAATCTCTCCATTACACACAATTCTACATAAATACAAACTGTAGATAGGTCAGACCCTCCTAGACACTAAGTTACAAAAGCTAAAACAAAGATAATTCCAGATAATACATGTGAAGTATAGCCTAGTAAGGAGTTTCAAGGGATGTTTCCGAAATTAAAACTAATGACTAATATTTTGAATACCTTACAAATTAAACCTTTTCAATACTAAAATATAAGCAAAAACATAGCCTATAATTTACTAAAACTCAATCTGTCTACAGTCTGGCCATTACATATTAAAACAGCGTGATAAACACCTGGTATTAAGCTAGAATAATCCACAATCTTTTTTTCACTAATAATTACATCTTGCTTTATTAATGTACCAAATGAATTGTATACCATAAGATGAGCATTATGAGTATCATTAATATTTACCTCAATTTTGGGATGTTTGGTTAAACCATTTAAGACTTTTAAATGAATCTTTCTTTCACTTGAAATTGAATTACTTCCAATGGTGGATTTGTTTCCAATAGAGTCAATATTTGGATTTAATTCCTCGCAAACCGGTAGCGTCTGTATATTTAAATCTAATTCTACTGTCTCTTCATCATAAGTCCAATTACCATAGGTTTTATCAGGGTCAAGGTGGATGGTGGTTTTATTAGTATAGCTCGTTCCACTGAAATGAGCATCCATAATAATTATCGGAGGTTGAAAAGTGATCGTTTTCCCACTGTGTATAATATAATTAGAAATACATTCAGAATTTGTTGAACAATTTACCGGAACAGGATAGTCTCTGTCATATTCAAAATCAAAATACGGAATAGCATCCCAATATGCTTTTGAATATGGCCCATTCAATACCCCTTGTCCCTTGTCTGGGTATTTGCCATGAAGAGTCAGAAATTTATAATAACATGGAAATGTTAAATCGCAATAAATATCTACTTCTGAGGGATTATAGATTATTTTTTCTGAAGGATTTATTATTTTTAGGTTAAACGGTTCGTTAATTTCATAAGTCTGGCTTATAGAAGGTATTTTTTGCCCACTAGAATTATATCCGGCATACTCTCCTGCTTGTACATTTAATAGAGGTGCGTCAAGCAAAATATATGAAGGAGGATGAACCAATAAAGAGAAAAAGTAGTCTATGGAATGATATATTTGCATTGCATGCGAAGGAAAAGTCGGGTTTGGATTATAATACAAAGGATAATCTCCCAAACATTTATTCCAATTAGGTAGAACTTCCTCTGGTGGGAAATAATCTACAGACCCTGCTGAATCTACCCCTATACCACTATCATACCACATTGAATTACTTGAATTTGGTGGATTGGGAATATAATACCAATCACCAATATCAGGGAAAGTGGGCCTAAAGGCAACATCAATAGAACTAGTATTTAATTCAGGATCTTTTATTGTTGGTTCCCAAAACGGATACGATCTCATTGCTCCTCTTGTATTGTCATAAACCCATGATATAGAGTCGATTATTTCATTATCAATTGATTCTCCACAATGAAAATATAAAGTGTGCTTTAAAACAGTATGAGGTAGGTGACATTGTTGATCCCAATTATGACTCAGCCCATTTGCATATACTTGAGATATTAATCCATAATCTCCTCTGCACATATAATTAGCTTCATCATCACAATTATTAATATTATCAAGCTTTTTAAATATATTATAGCCTCCAAATTGCCATCCAATTCCAGCATAATCAGGGAGGGTGGATGGGTTGTCAACCGTATAGTATGCAAGATTATAACCTGAAGCTATATCTGTATTTAAATTTCTCGTTTGCTCTTGGGAAAAGTTATTGTCTGTGCTTGGATTAAAGTTTTCTGGAATAAATGGAAATGAAACAACTTCAATACTAAAACTGATTGCAGCTGGCTCAAGAGGCCTATTAGGATGATTATTCCAAAAAAACATATCAAGGAAAATTTGGTATTCCCCATCCCAATAAACAATTTCATCCCCAGGCCAATGACTAGGCGTTGGTGTACTATGCAATTTATATGCATCTTCAATGTTTTGAGCACACAGTAGGAATGAGTAAAAAAGAAAAATTAAGATTATAGACTTTCTCATGATCGCTATTTTTGGTTATTTTATTACATTAAATTTTATTACCTCTATGTGATTATCAAAATGGATCGTTGCAAAATATAGACCTGTGGGAAGGCTTAGTTGATTCAAAACAACAGTGCAATTTCCAGGATAGTAAGTTTCGCTATATGTTGTGGATGTAGTCCTTCCAACTCTATCATATATACAAATATTCACATTACAATGTGTTTTTAGTTCGAATTCCAAAGTCAATCTATTGCTACATGGATTAGGATAAGCTTTAACCTCTTGTTGAATAATGACATGCTGTGAAGGACTATAAATCCCAACAGCTCCCCCATTATCAGTATGAAGTATTGTCGCTTTGTTTCCACAAGACCATCCTTTTTCACCGTCAACAAAGTATATGCTGTTAAGTGATTCTATTGTAAAACTTTCAACCTGGGTCCAGCTTTCTCCACCATTTTGACTGTTAATTAATGTCCCCAATTTTCCACAAGCCCACCCTACATAGTTATCAATAAAGTGTACATCATAGAGGGTATAATCAATACCTGTTTCTTGAATTTCCCATAGCTCTCCCCCATTAATTGTCTTTAATATAGTTCCGGATGATCCTGCAATCCATCCGTTTAATAGATCAATAAATTTTATTGAATAAAATGTTTCGTCTTTATATTGGCTATTTAGAATCCAAGTTTGCCCCCCATCTAGTGATTTATAGATTTGACCATACGTTCCTACGAGCCATCCATTTTGTGGATCATTAAAATAAATATCATAAAAAACTCCATTGCCAATTGATGTGAGATATTCCCAATCTGATCCTCCATTTTCTGTCTTAAATAATAATCCGCTATTATCAAGAATCCATCCTGTGGTTTGATCGATGAAAGATGAAGAAGAAAATGAATATATATCATTTATAGATTGATCAATCCAATTTATTCCACCATTCTCAGTATGAAATATTGCGCCATCACTACCAACGACCCATCCACATTCTTCATTAATAAAACTAACATTTGATAAATCTGATTCAGTAAGACTATCATTAACTATCCAATCACTCCCTCCATTTTCAGTTATGAATATATTTCCTCCATCACCTACCGATAATCCCTTTTCATTATTGACGAATTCAATGTCATTCAAATTATCTATAATTCCGTCTGATAGGCATGTCCAGTTATTCCCAGCATCAATGGTTTTACATATCATTCCATTCTGGCCAACACTAAATCCATTTAATTGATTCAAAAAAATCGTAGCATCAAGAGTTAGCTCAGTTCCACTTTCTTGACCTTCCCAAATAGATCCGCCGTTAATGGTTGATAAAGTGGTACCACTTTGCCCAACGGCCCATCCCGTTAAATCATCAACAAACGAGACTCCTTTTAATTCGTGGCTAACATTGCTAGTTTGTTGGTTCCAATTTCCCCCTCCATTAATTGTATTTAATATAATTCCAGATTTGCCGACTGCCCATCCATAGTTGTCGTCAACAAAACAAATGGAGTTAAGGGTCTGACCAGTACCACTACTTTGATTACTCCAATTTTGTCCACCATCAATTGTAGATACAATTTCTCCATAATACCCACAAGCCCAGCCTATATCTGAATTAATAAATGAAACGCCTAATAGGTTCTCCGGTACCGAATTATATTGAAATTCCCAATTATCCCCCCCATCATTTGTATGAACAATTTGTCCGCCGACAGCCCATCCAATGACAGGACTCACAAAAATCACATTATATAAAGGGTAAGGACTGACATTTATTTGTTCAATCCAAGAATTTCCTCCATCCAAGGTATGTAAGATAACACCTGCTCCTGTTGTAGTTGAAGATCCTACCGCCCACCCATGTAATAAATCATAAAAGAAAATGCTTCTTAATAGATGCTCTGAATTGTAAAACTGAATTTCCCAGTTTTCCCCACCATTATCTGTTTTTAAAATTGAGCCATCAAATCCAACCACCCACCCGGTATTTTCATCAATAAAGGATACTCCTTGCAAATGTGAACTTGTTGGAATAGGATTTTGCCAATTCCATTGACCAGAAAGGTTTATGCAAAACCCCATTAATACACAAAAGACTATTGTTTTGATATTTACTCTTTCGAAATTTATTCTGCTTATCATCTTAAAGAAATTTATTTGTTATAGGAAATGAGAGTTATGCCTTTACTAATTTACATCAAAAAGATAGTTAACCCAAATTCCCGAAGAATAATCCTCAAAGATTGTAGACTCTTTCTCGTTATTCGGTAGAATCCTGCAAATATTTTCATAAAAGCCGTTCAAAACAAGGGGGGGCATGGTAGTTTTATACCTACCAATTATGGTGGGAAATCACATTCTGAGCATTTGATCCTGGATCATGATTCGCTAATAGGACAAGAGGAGAAGCCTATACTTTGAGATTTCATTTATAATTCGTACTCTCTGGGATAGATATTATTGACTAGACTGACCGTTGCTTATAAATTATAAAAAGAGGCCTTGGAATGTAAGTCATCAAACTTAAGTGAACTCATTTAGGATATAGTTAAGTTATATTTCCGATTTAGTAAGTGTAGATCTTCAGTCTATCTCGGACACTAAGTTACAAAAGTTAAAGCAAAGGCATTTCCAGAGAATCTAAACACCTCAAGTTTATTACCAACAAGGTAAAATCTTAAAGATAATCATGCATTTTAAGAACGCCTACAAAACCCAATACCTAAAAAGTAGCCATTTGGATAAGAAAAGAGAGCTCCCTTTCATAATTTTGGCTGGATTTATAGAGAAAAGGACAACTCACCATGACAATTCCAGGCTAATTGAGACGAAAACAAGAGGATTTAATCCGAAATTATCCAGAAATGGTCAAAAAAGATGACGATTTCTGGCAAAAAGAAAGATATTTTGACAAAAGTTCTGAAAATTACCGGACATACCTGTCGTAAAACGGACATAATTGTCTTAATTCGGACATTTTGAAGAAATGAATTTGTTACAAGAGAATGCTTTGCATTTTATCGATTATTTGTTTAGTCGTTTATTCGTTTAGGCGAGGCCATTTAACCATTTCGGTCACCGGCTACCGGCTACCGGCCACCGGCTACCGGCTACCGGCCACCGGATTTTTTAATTTGTGCGTTGAAATAACCTCAGCAGCTGCGCAATCTTATGCAGATAAATATGCATCTGGCAATTTAAACATTTAGCAATTTAACCATTTAGCAATTTAACCATTTAGCCATGTAACAATCCCCCGTCCCTCGTCCCCCGTCCCGGTATCCGGTACCTGGGACCCGGTACCTTCTAACCACTGAGTCCTCGGGGCAAGCAGTTTAGCCATTTAGCAATTTAGCCATGTAACAATCCCCCGTCCCCCGTCCCCCGTCCCGGTATCCGGTACCTTCTAACCACCAATCCCCCGGGGCAAGCACTGCCCACCTTCGCTTTTCATCATCCATAGCCACGTAGACGAATGAAAAGCTTCGGTGGATAAAAAAACACTGAAGCACTGGAATCACCGAGTCCTCGGGGCAAGCAATTTAGCCATGTAACAATCCCCCGTCCCTCGTCCCCCGTACCTTCTAACCATTTAGCCATGTAGCCATTTGTCCATGAAACACTGTAACACTGAAACCTCGGGGCAAGCAGTTTAGCCATTTAGCCATTTAGCCATGAACAATCCCCCATCCGGGCAGGCCTTTTTGCATCCAATTATTTTCTTCTTCTTGCCATTTCATTATTTATTCATATCTTGTCATAACATTAAAGCGATTTGTCTTTGACTAAAAGCCGGCCGACACCATTTAAGTTGATTATTCTCATTTGTTTAGGGCTAACGCTTACCGCCTGCCTGAACAGCAATGATGAAAAGATCAGCGGGATTTTTGCAAAGAAAAAGAAATTGCCTGTTGATCTGAGCTTGCAGAAGATACTCGACAGGGATACCCTTGTTGCACTTACCGACTATAATTCCACTAATTATTTTATTTATCGCGGAGAACCAATGGGTTATCAGTTTGAGATGCTTAAGCAATTTGCTGATTACCTGGAGGTAAATCTAAAGCTTGTGATTGTGGAAGATATGGATCTCGCATTTGATCTATTGGAAGAAAATCAAGTGGATTTGATCGCGATGGGATTAACAGTAACACGCGACCGAAAAAAATTGGTTGATTTTACCACTCCTCAACTTCAAACCAAGCAGGTACTTGTACAGCGCAAGCCCAAAAACTGGAGAAAAATGCGCACCTGGGATGAGATTGAGGAACAGCTTATTAGAAATCCTTTGGAACTGGCCGGCAAAACCATTATTGTTCAGAAAGGAACTGTTTTCGTCGATCGTCTGGCCATACTGGCAAATGAGATCGGGGACAGCATTCATATTTTTGAGGATACTGAAAGGGAAGTGGAGCAATTGATTACCGCGGTGGCGGAAGGGGAAATTGAATATACGGTGGCAGATGAGCATATTGCCCTGGTCAACCAAAAATACTATCCAAATATTGATGTAAATACAGCCCTGAGCTTTCCACAAAACGTGGCCTGGGCAGTAAAACAGGGCAATGATAGTTTGAGAATAGCTGTGGATGAATGGATCCTTGGATATAAGAAAAGCGTAGCTTCGAGGTATGTCTATAATAAGTATTTCAACAATCCGCGATCGGTAAACATTACTCAAAGCGAATACCATTCAATCGGCGGTGGTAAGATCTCACAATATGATGAGATCATACGGGAAATTTCCGATATGTATGGCCTTGACTGGAGACTCATCGCTTCTTTGATCTACCAGGAATCCAGGTTTCATCCGGAAGTGAAATCATGGGTCGGTGCTTTTGGACTCATGCAATTAATGCCGGCTACGGCAGAAATATATGGAGTAGACTCAACATCCTCCCCGGCTGATCAGATTAAAGCAGGGATAGAATTCCTGGGCTGGCTCGACAGTCAATTGCCACCTGAGATTGATGACCCGGAACAGCGGACAAGATTTGTTATGGCAGCCTATAATGTTGGCATTGCTCATATTTATGATGGCCGGCGATTGGCCGAAAAGCATGGAAAAGATCCCAACGTCTGGACGGACAATGTCGATTTCTTTATCCTCAATAAATCAGATCCTGTATACTATCGTGATTCAGTTGTAAAATATGGCTACGCTCGTGGAGAAGAAACCTACAACTTTGTGGTAGAGATCTTTGAGCGTTACGAACATTACAAGAAAGTCATAGAAAACTAAGAAAGACCAATCTTGTATCTGCTATTTAGGGTTCTTATCCTCTAAGCAATATTCCATCTGAAAATGCTCAATCCCGGCCTCGCTGAATTGTTCCCCGAACTTAACAAATCCATGCCGTTCATAAAATGGAATGGCCTTTAATTGTGAGTGGAGGTATATCTTTTTTCCTAAGGGGAGAATGTCTGCCAGGATATGTTCCAGAAGGATGGCTCCCAAGCCTGCATTGCGATGCGAAAAAAGGGTTGCAAACCTTTCCAGTTTGATTCCATTGTCTGTTTCCCTCCAACGTGCTGTTCCCAGGGGTTTCCCGTCACTGCTCAATAAATAATGTGTAGCCGAATATTCATGCTCATCATATTCCAATGCAGGGTCCACATTCTGTTCTTCAACAAATACACTTTGCCTGATCTGCTTTGAAAATCCGGCCAGGTCAGCTCGGTCAACAGCCTTAAATGAAACAATCTCAATCATACTGCAAATTTAACTAAATAATCCCTCTTGGCCTGCCACGAGGAATATGGGGCCTGGCTTTCAGAAAAAAGAAGGGAAATAGAATATGCTTAGCTGGACTTACACTATTCTGACTTCTGACTACTGTCTTCTGGCATTTAATCTCAGATACAGTTCTGCAAACAGCACTGATTTATATCCCAAAAGTGTAACCGGATGGATAATCCTGCGTCAAAAGGGCAGAAACGAGATAATAACCTTAAAACTTTAATACAATGGAAATAACTCCCGTACTGGTCCTTATCGTAATCTTCGGATTTATTTATGGAATCGTTCTCCTCGGTGTGAGAAAAAAAGAAAGAATGCTGATGCTTGAAAAGGGTGCCGACCCTTCCATCTTCAATAATATGAAACCCGGTTTGGCAAGTATTCGATATGGCTTGCTGCTGATCGGTGTAGCTGTGGGTATCCTGCTCGGAAATATTATTACAGCCACCACATGCCTGGAAGAAGAAGTATCCTACTTTTCAATGATCTTCCTCTTTGGGGGCATTGCACTGGTGGTAAGCTATTTCCTGGAAAAGCACCACAACAAAGGATAATTGAATAATCAGGGATTTTTTAACATCCAACTGACCCCAATATAATCTGACAGGCATCAGCCCAATACAAAACTTTTAATTCGCTCATATTTTGGGCCCTGTGGCCTGAGGATACTCTCGAAGAGGTGGAACTGATTCACCTCTTCTTTTTGTATATGGCCCTCTTTATTTGCGTCGATCACTTTCTGAAAATACTTTTTATCCGCCAGGAATTTCATCCTTGCAATAGTCAGGTGGGGAACAAAATTCTGCCGGTCTTTTGGGATGCCAGCATGTTCAAGTTTATCAAAAATATGACTGGAAAGCATTGTTATTTCCTCATGGGGGTCTATCCCGAACCAGATCACCTTTGGATTATACGAACTGCCAAAAATACCTGTATTGGCTATATTTATTGAAAAAGAATTCATGCTTGCTGCTGCTTCCTGCAATGCTGCATTGATCCCCGGGATATGGTGTTCAGGGGTTTCTCCGAAAAACTTCAGGGTAATGTGAATGTTTTCAGGATCAACCCACCGGATCTTTTCATTTTTTAAGTGCTGTTTCAGGCTCAAGTAACGGCTGAGGAAAGCTTCAGAGGGGTTTATCTTTATGGCAGCAAATAATCGTTTCATAACAGGGCAAAGATAATGAACCGATTTACATTGAATTAGACAAATTCATGATTCTTTAGTATTATTGTATAAGCATTAGAGAGTATAATATTCAAATTTAAACGGCAATGGCAAAACGTATCAAAAAGATGCAGTATGATCAGATCCTTGATCTGCTCAGGGAATTCGACACCGAATCAATTTATGAAAAAGTAAATAAGATCCCTCAAAGCGAGGATCTTTACCGGGAACTTGAACGTTATGTTAACCTGAAAAGCTTCAAGCGTGTTTCTGTACTCGGGATAGATATTTATAGATATGGATTATACAAGCATCTTGAACAAACCATGATCCCGGCCTTGTTTAAAGTATTGTTTGATAAAGCCATCAGGCTTTGTCTTGAAGACAATCAGTTTGTATTCCAGAATTATACCAAGGAGAAGATCGAGAAGTCGTTCATCAGTACAGGGGATGGCGGTTTTCTGATATTTGAAACACCGCTTCATGCACTCTTCTTTGCCATCAATTTTGAAGTAATGGTAAGGGCTTTCAATGCCTATCATCATTTCCCAAAACTTCGTAAAATCATTGGCAGCCTTTCACTTCGTTATGCGATTACACATGATACAATTTTCCACTTTGAAAACAACTATTATGGCAGTGCCATCATTAACAATGCACGTATTTTAGAAAAAGACGGCCTCAACAGGTGCCTCCTGGATCAGCACACCTATGAATGGTTCCTGACAAATATAGATGGGATTGAAAATCTGCAAACCTATACCATAGATGATATTGCAAATATCTATGAGTTTACAACTTATGATAAATCTCTCATTAATACAGGGGAAAATGATATCATCAATACCAGGTTATCAAGACATACCGGTATCATCAACTCCGACATTCTCCGTATAGGGCAGTTTCACACCAAAGAAGTGCTCATGAACATTTTTAACCTACACCTTCAGATTACCCTATACGCCTATGCTGATGACAAAAAAGACAGCAAGAGAAGGATTACTGTTAGCCTTGGGAACCTGAATACTTCAGGTATCTGATCTATTGCTTTTTGAATACAATTTGCTTCATAGAGGGATTCATCCATGCCTTCCACAATTCATTAAAAGCATCAAATTCTTTGTATTGAACAAGCGTTTTCTTAAGCGTAATTTCTCTTGTAGAATAAAGGATGTTTCCTTCCTGCCTTAAAGTAATCCTGACCATTCCAATTGGATTGTCGATGTTCAGGTCAACAGCAGGGCTGACAAGTGTATAACCATCAGGAAGATTAATGATGTAATGGTATTGCTCATTGATCAGTTCCCTCAATTTGATCGGAGTCTGCCTTCCCTTTTCGATATAGCTGAATCCCCATGAAGAGGTACCGGATGATGAAGCAGGAACATTCATAAATACATAATCTCCATAAACATCAAAAGCAGCTTTATGCTCTATTTCCAGGTCGAAAATACTTTCATTCTGACCCAGGCTTAAGAGTTTTGCATTTTTGGCTCCGCTGTAAAAACGTTTTGCATAGGCAGTATCCTGTGCCAGATTATAATATGGATTGACTGATCCTGAAAGCTCAACATGAAGATTGCCTTTGAGTACTTCATTATTGTCATTACTGAAGTTTCCATGATATATGATCCCTGAAGGCCCGTTAGCTGCATCAAAAGTGCGCAGGCTTTCTATGGCTCCGTCAAGGAGAAGGAATTTATGCCCCGTTTCACTGAAGGCAAGGTTTTGCGCTGACATATGTGTTGCAGAGAAATAAAGCCTTTCTCCTTTACCCACCTTAGCCTGAACAGCAAAATCCTTAAAGATGTACAAACTTCCAACGTTCCTGTCGAAGTATTTTTCAGGGATGATGGCTACCGGAGTGGCAGCAAGGCCAGCTTTCAAAAATAGTGTGGCGAGCAGCACATTCTTTTCAAGAACGGTTCCGCCATTCGAATTCCAAACTTCTTCGGGTGTACGGCATTTGAAAGCTGCATATTCGAGAGGCAGGTTCCATGTTGCAATATCATTCACTACCATTTTCTGAATGGCCAGTGCCAGCATCAGATCCTCAGCATTTGTTTTTTTAAGTTCCTGAACAGCGGCTTCCATTTCAGCATTGGCCTGATAAGTAAATGCAGGCTGTGAAACAAAGGGGAAATAGGCCCTGTCGAGATCAGTGGCAGCACTGAAAAACAGCCTTGGAAGAAGTTCATGATCACTACCCCATTCGTGTGTTTGTGCTGAAAGTCCACGGAAGGAAAATGTATAGATATTCATACCCCTGTCCTGAATAAGCTCAGCGGAAGTACGCAGGTTTAACACCTTGTACTGAAGTTCCTGATCAGCCGGAATACGGATAATTACCTTCTTTTCCCCAATTGGCACGATATCATTTATCAGCTCTTCGCCCATAAATGTTTGTACATAGCCGGCCTTGGTCATCAGGGTATAATCAAGGTAAATAGTGGCACCTACCTCAAGGCCTGTGTGTGTGATTACCAGTTCCCTGAGCCCGTTGTAAGGTGCAGCATATGCTGCTTCGCGGGGGAGCACTTCATTAAAGGCATTGTCGGGGACAATAACTTTTTGCCCATCCGCCATAATGGTGTATGCATCATTGATTATAATTTCCTGATAAGCCGGATTAAAAATGATGAATGTTTCGCCATAGAGTCGATGAAAACTCATATGACTGAGCAGCTTAACTTCCTTATATTCGCGGAATTCAGTGCTGCCATTGTCATGCAGGGTATATTCGTGAATGATCTTGTTGAATACAGCATCTCCATCCTGGGCATGGGTATTTTGAAATACAATAAGAGCCAGAAGGATGAGTAAATATTTTGATATCGTTTTCATTGTAAATGTCTTTGATCAGGATTAATTGAATTTAAGGATCACAGGTTCTTTGGAGAACTTCTGCTGCGCTGCAACAGCCTTTCGGAATGCACCCCAGTCTTCTTTCTCATAAATCCTTTTGTTGAGGATCACGCTTTCGTTAACCATCAGGTTATTGGCTGATTTTGAAAGCTTATATTCACCTTGAAAAGAAGCAGGATCTTCTATAAAGGTTTCTGCTTTAGGTGTATAAGTCATGGTGACTTTAGCAGGGAGCTTAATGCTTTCCATTAATTCAACCTGTCTTGAACAGCGGTCACGGAAGGGATGTTCCCTGCTTTCTTTTTCAACATTGTAATACATGTGCGACATCGCCCGTCCAAATATGCCGGATACAATTATGGGAGTAAAAATGATTTCTTCTTTTGTAACCAATGCAAAATCGGGGATGGTATAACTGATCTTCAGCACAATCGGCCCCGCCAGGTAATCATAAGGATCTTCATACTCTATGGAAGTGACATCCATCAATGGATAATGTCTTTTCAATTCTCTTTCAACATTCTGTTCCCAGCTATTTTTAAGTGAACGTGTAAAAATTCCCCTGATAGCACCGTCTGACTGCCCTTCTGCTTCCAGGGTAAGGCTGCCTTCCATGCTTCCGTCCATATTGATCATGGATTTGCCCCTGATCCTGATATAATGATTTTCCGGGGGAGATAAAGGAGTAATTCCCAGGTCGGCACCTTCCGGGACGCCCAGGAGGTAGTTTTGTTGTTGTTCTGCACTCGACCATAATTCCCTCAGGAATGGAACCCAGGTGGGATCAAGAAGTTTGTATTCACCATTGCGGAGCTTGACTACAGTAACACTATGGTTAAACTGATCGGCAGGGATGTAATCTATCCTTGAACCGGCCATGGTCATTGCGGGATAGGACTCGAATCCTGCTGCACGTAACATGGTTACCAGCATGCCTGCCTTGTCTTTGCAAACACCACAACGATCGAGAAAGGTCATGTCGCCCTTATGAAGTGTATAACCTTCACCTTCACCCATGGAAATGCCGGAATACCGAATCTCATCGGCCACCCAATGGGTCAAGAGGGAAATGGAATCCATCTCCGTTTTTGCTTTTCCTTTAAGAATTTCATCCACTTTGGCTTTTACTTCAGGGCTCACATCAAAACTTCCGAAATCTTCATTCACTTTGTAAAACCATAAAGACTTGGCAAACCAGTCGGGGCTGGAACTGATCAGCAGTTTGGTAGCTACATCTGAATAAGCTAACATGCCTTGCTCATATTCCATGGGAGTGATGTTTTTTTTGCTGAAAGTATACACCATTTTTTCTCCCTCAAGCCAGACAGAGGTTTTCAGTTCTCCATTGTATACGTCGTATTGCACAAGTTTGTCTTTTGGTACTGCGGTACGGTATACTTTTTCCATCACAGGATCGCTGCTCCAGAATTCGATGATGTCATAAAAATGACCACGCATAGGAGGGATGTATTTGTCTTCTTCATCTCCCTGAAGCAATGCATAAGTGTATCCTTTCCTGAAAAGAGAAACTTCCACACAATCCCCGGGATCAAGCCTGCCTACTTCGATCATCTTTTCTCTTGCACCCCAGTAAATTGCTCTTGCGGGTGCCGGATAATCCAATACAGTGTTGATATCCAGTTCATGGATCTCACCCGACTTTTTATGGATCAATACCTTCCTGATTTCTACATATGCCGAAAGGGGGTCATAGCCATAGGTTATATTCCTTAGGTCCAGGGCTCCCTTCGCATTTAACACTTTATACAATCGATGTGTGTATACGTATGTAAGGCCCGTTTCCATAACATCGGAGTAGGTGCTGTCGAAAATAATGAGTTTTGCAGCACCCGGATAATCTTCGGCATTGCCGGACTTCCGGATCAAGTCACTGACCGGATTTGCATGGACAACAATTACAAAAAATAATATTGCAATCAGTCCTCCTATTCTTTTAAACATAAATGGAGTTTTTAAATGAATGGTAAAAATAGCAAATTCTCCTGCCTGATCATCTGAAATCCATGTATTTTTCTACTTTTGTGTTAATCCGGAACCTCTTAAACTTTAGCCTGTCATGAAAAAGATTTACTATTCCATTTTCCTTTTTGCAGTTACCCTGATGCTACTAAGTTGTTCTCAGCAGGACAATAGCTCATGTCAGAAAGAAGATTTTTCTTTTGCTTTTATGACCGATATTCACCTCCAGCCGGAAAGAAATGCCACTGAAGGATTCAAAGCTGCCATCACGGAAGTGAATGCTCTTAAGCCTGATTTTGTGATAACAGGCGGTGACCTCATCATGGATGCCCTTGGTGTACCTTATGAGAGAGCTGACAGTCTGTATTCTTTATATAATGAAGTTGTTAAGGATTTTAATATGCCGGTTTACAATACGATGGGAAACCATGAGGTTTTCGGTATTTATGAGAAAAGTGGGGTTGATCCTGATCATCCTGAGTACGCTTATGGAATGTATGAGAAAAGAATAGGAGAACCCTATTATTCCTTCGATTATAAAGGATGGCATTTTATGGTATTGAAGTCGGTGCAGGAAACAGAAGACCGTCGCTATATTGGTATGATTGATGCAGAGCAGATGGAATGGATCAAAAACGACCTTTTGGAAGTAGATTCTGCAAGCCCGATCGTTGTTTCTACTCACATCCCTTTTATTACGGTTTTTACCCAAATATTGTACGGTGAATTTGCCCCGGATTATCATGGTCTTGTGGTGGAAAATGCCCGCGAAGTACTGGATCTTTTTGCCGGCCATACTCTGAAGATCGTTTTACAAGGCCATCTTCACTATCTTGAAGATATTGAGGTTTATGGCACTCATTTCATTACAGTTGGTGCTGTCTGTGCCAGATGGTGGAGCGGCCCAAATGAAGGTGTGGAGGAAGGATTCCTTATGGTGAATGTCCATGGGGATGATTTTTGCTGGGAATATGTTGACTATGGTTGGGAAGTTGAATAATAGGTTGGGTTGCCAAGCTTGTTAAATTTGGTAATCCTACGCAAATAATCAAAATATGAGAAAACTGATTTTATTGATCGTTTCGTTTTTATGCATCTTCTCACTCAACGCCCAGGAAGAGAGTTGGACAACTACATTTGAATCCTCCAATGGCTTGCGTACCGCAAATTATGAAGAGGTGATCAATTATAGTAAGAAACTGGCCGAGGCTTCTCCTCAAATTACCTATGAAGTAATCGGACGTAGTGCAGGGGGGTATGATATCCCTATAATGATCGTCAATAAGAAAGGGCTCTCGACTCCCGAAGAAATTCGTGCTTCAGGGGATGTGGTTGTACTGATCGAGGGCGGCATACATCCCGGCGAAGCCGAAGGAACGGATGCCATTCTCATGCTTATGAGAGATATAGCAATCACGAAAGAAAAAAAATATTTGCTGGAGAATGTTACCATCATATTTTTACCGGTGTTTAATGTAGACGGTTTGAATCGCTTTGGTCCATATAACCGTATCAATCAAAACGGACCGGAGGAAATGGGCTGGCGGGCCAATTCCCAAAACCTGAACCTGAACAGGGATTTTCTGAAAGCAGATACACCTGAAATGCATGCCTGGCTGAAGATGTTCAGCAGCTGGCTGCCGGATTTCTTCATCGATTGCCATACCACCGACGGAGCAGATTATCAGTATGTTCTTACATATGCCATGGAGGTATTTGGCACGATGGATCCCATGCTTACCCAATGGCAGGAAAAGGAATTCCTACCTTATGTGCAAGGGAAAATGGATATGGCAGGAAACCTGATATTCCCCTATGTGGGCTTTCGCCGCTGGCATGATCCCCAAAGTGGCCTGAGATCGGAACCCGCGCCTCCACGCTTATCACAAGGGTATACAGCCATTCAAAACCGGCCGGGCTTATTGATTGAGACCCATATGCTGAAACCCCATAAGGACAGGACCAATGCCACTTACGATATGCTTGTTTCTTCTGCTGAATTTCTGGGCAAAAATGCAGAAAGGCTGAAGTTGATGATCCGCATTGCAGATCAGACAACGGCAGGAGAATCTTTTCGCGACCGACCTTTCCCCATTACATGGAAAAGGGACGACAGCGACAGCCTTATGGTGGAATTTAAGGGAGTTGAGTATGATATTATTGAAAGTGACCTCACAGGTGGAAAGTGGTTTCAATATCATACCGATAAGCCTATTACATATGAGTTGCCATGGTTCAATAAATCGCTCCCGTCTGTAGAAGTTGACCTGCCTGAGGCTTATATCATTCCTCCTCAATGGTACGAAGTGATTTATCGGCTGGCTTTGCATGGTGTGGAGATAAAATATTTACGGGATGATGCTGAGATCTGGGTGGAACAATATCGTTTCAAGGATCCTAAATGGAGTCGTTCACCCTACGAAGGACGATTTACGCTTACTAATGTTGAGTATGATGCTTCCCGCGATACCGTGAAATTCCCTAAAGGGTCGGCTGTGGTAGATATGAACCAGCGCACCGCCAGGGTCATTGCAAATATCCTTGAACCCAAAGCCCCGGATTCCTATGTTCATTGGGGTTATTTTAATGCCATCTTCGAACAAAAGGAATACTCCGAAACCTATGTAATGGAGGGCCTCGCCAGGGAATTACTTGAAGCTGATCCGGACCTGCAAGCCGAATTTGAGCAGAAAAAAGCAGATGATCCGGACTTTGCAAAATCTCAGTGGGGCATGCTCAATTGGTTTTATTCCAAAACCCCTTATTGGGATGATACTAAGAATCTGTATCCTGTGGGAAAGATCATTGAACGGAAGGATTTGGAGCAACTGCCAATGGAATAGGGAAAGAATGGTTTCGTGGCTTTCCCCGAGGACTCGGTGGTTTCGGTACATGGTTCTGGGTACCAGATAAAAGGTTATCGGCTAACTTAAATCTTAAAATTAACTCAACCCTCACTGCGTCCACCGAAGTTTTAACGAAGTTGGAACACTTAATTGATAATTATTCCTCCGCGATTTCCGTATTCACCCAGAGGTGGCTGTACCAGCACCATCCTTTGCCATCTTTAGCAGGAGCAGTAATGGTATATAAAGACCGCCTGCCTTGTAATTTATCCCTGGCTATGATCTTGACCTTGATAAAATCAGGGCCTTCCTGCATTTCCATAATGCAATTACGGTTGCCATTCACGAAACATTGGAGATTTTCAGGGTCAATACAATTTTTGCTGATGCTGACTTCCAATATTGGTGGATTATTATGCATAATGATCTCATCCGGTGATTTGCTGATGACTTGCATAGGATACATTTGCGATTTTTGAATAAACCCTTTAACCGTTGCAAAAGGGCCTCCCATCGGGAAGCGAGGAATTTCGTATAGGTTAGAATTATTGTATAGAACCCCCGAATATTGAGCAGTAGCCGATAAATAACCCGATTCATACAATACTTTTTTCAAAATATTTCCGTATTCACCATACGGATATGAATAAAGCTTGGGCAAGTAGCCAAGCTTCTCCTGAAAAATATTTTGAGAACTTACCAGGTCGTTGATGAATAAACGTTTTTTATCAGGCTCATTATCAGGATCAAGGAAGTGCAGATGCCCATGGGAATGATTGCCGATCTCAATACCTCTTTGACTCACCTCCAGTATTTCCTGCCAGCTCAGGTAATCCCTATCTCCTACGTTGAGTGTGTTGACATAGAGTGTAGCCGGATAGCCAAATTCTTCCAGCAGCGGCAGGCCGTTTTCATAAAAGGAGCGATAGCCATCGTCAATGGTAAGAACAACTGTTTTTGCCGGGACGGCTTTACCATTTTTAATAGCGTTTACAGCCTTTCCCATCGTCCATACTGTAAAGTTGTTTTGCTTCAGGTAGGCTAATTGTTCCCTGAAAATATCTGTAGTGATATTGGTTGATGGATAACGAGCATCGCCAAAACGATGGTACACAAAACAAACAATATGACTTTGGTCATTAGCTGCGCGGAGGTGAAATGATGGTAAAAGCAATATGAATGCAAGCACGCATGCTGCAACAACATAACGCTGGTTATGTTTGCAAATAATCATATCGACTTTTGGGTTAGTCAGGGCTCCCTGGGGAACGCTCCTTCCAAAGATAAAAATAAATGAGGATGAATCAAAACGAATTTAGTAATTTTACATGTAAATGGGGTGCCGGATCCCGGGAACCAGAAACCAGAAGCTATGGTAAAAAAAGAAATCAGCATACTCAAAAAACAAATCGAACGGCTTGATGTAAAAAACTTTGATCTCGAAGCCTGGAAGAAGTTCACCATCGTGATGCTGGCCCGTATCTTTGGCGATACCTCCGAAAAGATCCGGCAGATCGAGAGCATAGAGTACGACTATTCCTCATGGTCACTGCGTGATACCAGCGGCTCCTCTGCCTACCTCGAGAGCTGTAAAAAGCTGGGGCTCAAAATCCTGGAAGCATCTATTGAAGAGCTGGAAGCTTTTGGTTTGCCCGAAGGCTCAGGCGAAGATGATAAATTTTTCCAGGTCATCATCGAGGCCCTGAAGGATGAGTTAAAAGGTAGCCAGTTTCGGGAACTGAAAGATATTATCCTTAAAACAAAGAAGGATGCTGAGCTAAAAGACAAGATTAGCGGAATTCTGAACGCCTATGATACGGGAGTCTCCGTTGACATCCTGACCGCAATACTTACCAATCCCGAATTTAAACACGAACTTTCAAAATAACACTTCTTTTACGATTGTAGCCCCGTGCAAACAAGGGTAAATGGATTATCCTCAAAAGGAAAGTGATCATTCCCTGTTTCTTACAATTCCGATACATTTCGCACTTACTTTAATGCAACTAGATAAAATTGTTAATATATTCTTACCCCTTGTTATCTGAGTTATCTGCATGCTTAAGACTTCTATGTAAAACGAATATTGTATTTTTGCATATCTATTAAAATATTGGGGCGAAGAGCCGGCAACCGGAAACAATCAACTGAAAATGGAAAAGCAAAAACTATCAAAAGCAGAAAAAGCAAAACTCATCCTCGACTTCTTTCACCGTACCATGATGCACCATGCCATATGGTTCGCAGAGGTGCAACACCAGATGGGGCGTGAAAAAGCCTACAAAGTAATGGATACTGCCTGGCAAAAAAGCTACCATATACAAATGAAGCGACTGGGCAAGATCCTGGGATTTGAAAATGAGGATGAAGTGCCCCAACCCATGCTCGATCTGCCGGAAGAAAAACTGGATGAACTCATGGAGGGATCAGCCATTAACTGGCTGGCAAATGATGGCGTTTGGTTTCAGGCCGTGGAATTTGAATACGGCATGAACGAAGCCAAACGATGCAACGACAGTGCCTGGGCACAGTTTTCCCCTATGGAAGCATGGTCGATTAAGCGCATGCTTGACTTGCCGGAACAAGCCGGCCTGGAAGGATTGAAAAAAGCACTTCAGTTTCGTTTGTATGCTTATGTCAACAAACAATCCATCGTTGAAGAAACAGAAAACAGTTTTGTTTTTAAAATGAACGAATGCCGTGTACAGCTTGCACGCAAGAGAAAGGGCCTTGATGATTACCCATGTAAATCGGGAGGCCTTGTGGAGTATACAAATTTTGCTGAGGCCATCGATTCACGTATCAAAACCGAATGCATCTCCTGCCCTCCCGATCCTCATCCGGAGGAATATTTCTGTGCATGGAGATTTACAATTTAAAAAGCTGATGCACGATTGCTGATTGCCGGATGTTGAATGTTCAAGGGGAATATATTTGCACATCATAAATCGCCCATCGTTAACGCATGCTATTTCCCTTTCCGGTATCCGGCACCTATTCCCTGATAACTAGAACGATCTCAATATTTTTTCCTACTTTTGCCCCTCCATAAAACAGACGATCAAAATATTAAATGAAAAAGAAGTACAGGGAATATAAGCAAATGAACCTTACCGAAACCGGGAAAGAGATCGGTAAGTATTGGGAAGATCATCAGGTGTTCCAGCAGAGCCTTGATCTGAGAGAAGGGCATAAGCCATTTATCTTTTATGAAGGCCCGCCTTCTGCCAACGGAAAACCGGGCATCCACCACGTGATGGCACGTGCCATTAAAGATATTTTCTGCCGTTACAAAACCCAGAAAGGATTCCTGGTTGACCGCAAGGCCGGATGGGATACACATGGTCTTCCGGTGGAGATAAGTGTGGAGAAAACACTTGGAATTACAAAAGAAGATATTGGCACTAAAATAAGTGTTGAAGAATATAACATGGCATGCCGCACCGAGGTGATGAAATATAAAGACCTCTGGGATGAACTGACCGTGGAAATGGGTTATTGGGTCGACCTTAATGATCCTTATATTACTTTCGATAACAAATACATTGAAACCGTATGGTATCTCCTTAAAAAGCTTTACGATAAAAAGCTGTTATATAAAGGCTATACCATTCAGCCATATTCACCTGCAGCAGGAACCGGATTAAGTTCCCATGAATTGAACCTCCCGGGATGCTATCGCGATGTAAAAGACTCAACAGTCGTTGCCCAATTTAAAGTGCTAAAGGATAAAAAATCTGAATTCCTGTTCAAGGAAAGCCATGGAGATGTTTCATTTATAGCATGGACAACCACGCCCTGGACACTTCCATCCAATACAGCTCTGGCAGTTGGGAAAAAGATTACCTATTACCTGGTTCAAACGTTTAATGTGTATACCGGACTGCCGATCTCAGTTGTTTTGGCAAAAGACCTGTTCACAAAGTATTTTCCGGAAAAAAATGCCGGGCTGAGTTTAGACGAATATGAACCCGGACAAAAAGGAGTCCCATTTAAAATTATTGGTGAATTCAGCGGAGCTGATCTGGCAGGTATCAATTATGAGCAACTTCTGCCATATGCACAACCTGAAGATGGCGATGCTTTCCGCGTTGTAACCGCTGATTTTGTTACAACTGAAGATGGGACCGGGATCGTGCATATCGCACCCAGCTTTGGTGCCGATGACTTCAAGGTAGGCAGGGAAAATGGTATTGGCTCTCTTACCATGGTTGATAAGCAGGGAAGGTTTGTAGAAGAAATGGGTGAGTTTGCCGGCCGTTTTGTGAAGAATGAATATGCTGCTGACTTTGATCCGGAAAATCAAGCCGATCCTGTTGATATCGATCTCATCGTAAAACTTAAAAAGGAAAACAAAGCCTTTAAGACTGAAAAATACGAACACTCATATCCACATTGCTGGAGGACGGATAAACCCATCCTTTATTATCCGCTCGACAGCTGGTTTGTGAAGACCACTGCCTATAAGGAACGCATGATGGAACTCAATAAAACCATCAACTGGAAGCCCGCTGCTACAGGAACCGGCCGTTTCGGAAACTGGCTGGAGAACCTGGTCGACTGGAATCTCTCACGTTCGCGTTTCTGGGGTACCCCCCTGCCGATCTGGGTAACGGAAGACCGGGAAGAAGAGATCTGCATCGGCTCCGCCGAACAATTGTATGATGAAATAGAAAAGTCTGTTGCAGCAGGATTCATGCCTGAAAACCCAATGGGTAACTTCAGGGCCGGCGATATGTCGAAAGAAAATTATAAAACCTTTGATCTGCACAGGCCATTTGTAGATAACATTGTTCTTGTTTCTTCTTCAGGGAAAAAAATGATGCGCGAAGCGGATCTGATCGATGTGTGGTTCGACTCAGGAGCCATGCCTTATGCACAATTCCATTATCCGTTTGAGAACAGTGATCTCAGCAAGTATTTCCCTTCTCATTTTATTGCTGAAGGTGTTGATCAGACAAGGGGATGGTTCTTTACGCTTCATGCCATCGCGGTGATGCTTTTCGATAGCGTTTCGTATGAAACCTGCGTTTCTAATGGACTGGTGCTGGATAAGGAAGGAAATAAGATGTCGAAAAGGCTGGGAAATGGTGTTGATCCATTTGAAACCATACATCAGTATGGCCCGGATGCCACCCGCTGGTATATGATCACCAACTCTCAACCCTGGGATAACCTGAAGTTTGATGCTGAGAATATTCGCGAAGTGCAGCGGAAATTCTTCGGAACACTTTATAATACGTATGCCTTCTTTGTAATGTATGCCAATATTGATGGTTTCAAATATGAAGAGGATGATGTGGCGCCTGCCGATCGTCCGGAAATTGATCGCTGGATCCTTTCCGAGCTGAATACGCTGATCGGTACGGTGGATGAATCTTATAATCACTATGAGCCCACACGTGCCGGACGTGCTATTGTCGAGTTTGTGAATGATCACCTCAGTAACTGGTACGTAAGGCTGAGCCGGAGGAGGTTCTGGAAAGGCGATTATACACAGGATAAGATATCTGCTTACCAAACACTGTACACTTGCCTGGAAGTTATTGCCAAACTGTCTGCACCCATCGCACCCTTTTATATGGATCGCCTGTTCCTCGACCTGAACACCGTAACAGGAAAGAATAAGTTAGATTCTGTTCACCTGACTGATTTTCCCGAAAAGGATGATACACTGGTTGATAAGGATCTTGAAGAGCGTATGCAGATGGCCCAGAAATTAACCTCAATGGTGCTTTCACTCAGGAAAAAATCAAACATGAGGGTCCGTCAACCACTCAATAAGATCATGATACCTGTCCTGGACAATAAGTTTGAAAAGCAACTTCAAAAAGTGGAAGACCTGATCCTTTCAGAGGTGAATGTGAAAGAACTGGAATACCTGCAGGAAACAAGCGGAGTACTTGTGAAAAGCATTAAACCTAATTTCAAAACACTTGGCCCCAGGTATGGCAAGATCATGAAACAAATTGCTGCCGCAGTGAATGCCTTTGATCAGGATGATATTATAAGGATTGAACAGGACAAAAGATATCTGATCAGTATCGATGGCCAGGAAGTAGAAATCCTTCTTTCGGATGTTGATATTCTAACGGAGGACATTCCGGGATGGCTGATCACCGGAATGGGCAATCTAACAGTAGCCCTAGACGTTACACTAACACCTGAACTTATAGAAGAGGGTATTGCCCGCGATCTTGTAAACAGGATACAAAACCTGCGTAAAGACAAAGGTTTTGAGGTAACTGATAAGATCAGTTTGAAAATTGAAAAAAACAATGAAATAAGTGGTGCTATCCAGAACAATTATGATTATATTTGTTCAGAGACCCTTGCCGAATCTCTTGATCTGATAGAAAAGCTTCCAGAGGATGATATCATCCGGGTTGAACTTGCAGATAAATTAGAGGCCAGCATAATTATAGAGAAGGTCTGATTGTGTCATTCAAAAACGATGAGTTATGGCAAATAAGGAAAAAACAGAAGATAAAAAGACTCGCTATTCCGATGAGGAATTAATGGAATTTAAAGAGATAATTGAGGCTAAGCTTGTAAAGGCTCGCAACGATCTTGAATTGCTGACCGAAGCTTATACCAATGCCAATGATCATGGTACCAATGATACATCTCCCACTTTTAAAGTATTGGAGGAAGGATATCAGGTGTTGTCAAAAGAGGAGAACAGCAGGCTTGCCGCGCGTCAAAGTAAATTTATCCAAAACCTGGAAAATGCCCTGGTACGTATTGAGAATAAAACCTATGGCATATGTAGGGTTACAGGTGAACTGATCGCTAAAGAGCGGCTAAGAAGCGTTCCTCATGCTACACTCAGTATTGAGGCTAAAAATAATCAGTATAACTAAGAACAGATTTTTATCAGCATCCTGATTTCTTAAATCTTTCCGACAATCCTGGATAAATTGTGAAAAGAGCCTACTTAATTACTTTAACCATTTTTCTTGTTTTACTTGTGGATCAGGTACTGAAGGTCTGGATTAAGACTCATATGACTCTTGGCCAGGAATTTTCAGTAATTGGAAACTGGTTTTTAATTCATTTTACAGAAAATGAAGGCATGGCATTCGGGATGACCCTGGGCGGAGGATATGGCAAACTTGCGCTGAGCATTTTCCGTATTATTGCAGTGGGTGTTATTGGATGGTACCTTTATCACCTCAGTAGCATCAAATCACATTTAGGGCTTATTTTCAGTATATCCCTCATCTTTGTCGGAGCCCTCGGAAACATTATTGATTCGGCAGTGTATGGCCTGCTTTTCAGCCAGAGTAGTTTTCATACTGTGGCAGAGTTTATGCCGGAGGGTGGTGGATATGGAGGGTTTTTGCATGGCAAGGTGGTTGACATGTTTTATTTCCCGCTTATTTCTGGAACCTATCCTGAGTGGATTCCCTTTAAGGGGGGCGATATGTTTATTTTCTTCAGGCCGGTATTCAATATGGCCGATGCTGCCATCACCACAGGCGTAATCATTCTCATTGTTTTTCAGAGAAGATTCTTTAGAAAGAAGTAGGTTCTAAGGAAAAAACATTCAATCTGTCATCATTAATTTAAAGATCCTGCTTGAATTGGTAAATCGGCAAATTCATTCATAATGTATCGTTTTCTAGTAGATTTTAGAAGAAGAAGGTGATAGAAGATGGAAGATCAGTAATAGAAGATTGAAAAAATAACTGGCATCCGGTACCCGGTATCCCGAAAAATCAGAAATGGTTGATTTCATTGTTTTTCGATGATCCCCGATCCGCAAATGCGGATCGGAACCAGCACCTTATTTATATAAATTCTAAAAAAACCACTCCAAAGGCTCCCAAATAATCGTAGATTATTTTATCTTTGCGAAAAATTTCCCTGAAACATGAGCGAAAAAACGAAAGGTGTTATTTCACAGGTTATTGGTCCGGTTGTGGACGTTACTTTTGATGATGACTCATCCCTCCCTAATATTTATGATGCCCTGGAAGTAACCAACAAAGAGGGTACTGTAATTGTATTGGAATGTCAGCAGGACATTGGCGAAAGTACTGTTAGAACTGTTGCTATGGATTCAACCGACGGCCTTCGCCGTGGCATGGATGTGGTCAGCACAGGAAAACCGATTTCAATGCCTACCGGTGAGATGATCAAAGGACGCTTGTTTAATGTGATCGGAAAAACCATTGATGGATTGGATGAGATCAAATCCGATACTTCCTATCCGATACACCGCGACCCGCCACTGTTTGAAGATCTTTCAACCTCAAAGGAAGTGCTTTTCACCGGGATCAAGGTTATTGATCTTATCGAACCGTATTCAAAAGGGGGTAAAATTGGCTTGTTCGGTGGAGCAGGTGTTGGTAAGACAGTGATCATCATGGAGCTTATCAACAATATTGCAAAAAGGTATGCCGGGCTTTCAGTGTTTGGAGGTGTTGGTGAACGTACACGTGAAGGAAATGACCTGCTCAGGGAAATGATAGAGTCAGGTGTTATCAGATACGGAAAGGCTTTTGTTGAAGATATGGAGAAGGGCGGTTGGGACCTTTCAAAAGTAGATATGAAAGAATTGGCCGAATCACAAGCTACACTTGTTTTCGGTCAGATGAACGAGCCTCCCGGAGCCCGTGCCAGGGTTGCACTTTCCGGACTCACAATGGCTGAGTATTTCCGTGATGGTGATGAAAAATCAGGTGGACGAGATATCCTCTTCTTTATCGATAATATTTTCCGGTTTACCCAGGCGGGATCTGAGGTATCTGCTTTGCTCGGAAGGATGCCATCCGCTGTAGGATATCAGCCTACACTGGCTACCGAGATGGGGATCATGCAGGAAAGGATTACGTCAACAAAAAAAGGATCCATTACATCCGTTCAGGCAGTTTATGTACCTGCTGATGACCTTACCGATCCTGCTCCGGCAACAACTTTTGCACACCTTGATGCGACGACTGTACTTAGCCGTAAGATTGCCGAACTTGGTATTTACCCCGCTGTTGATCCATTGGATTCAACATCAAGGATACTTTCACCTGATGTCGTTGGCGAAGAACATTATAATACCGCACAGCGCGTAATGCAATTACTGCAACGTTATAAGGAATTACAGGATATCATTGCTATTCTGGGAATGGAAGAACTTTCTGAAGAAGATAAGCAGGTAGTTCACAGGGCAAGGAGGGTGGCCAGGTTTCTTTCACAACCTTTCCACGTTGCCGAACAGTTTACCGGAATACCGGGAACTGTTGTCTCCATTGAAGATACCATCAAAGGATTTAATATGATCATTGATGGTGAAGTAGATGAATATCCTGAAGCTGCATTTAACCTCGTTGGTACCATCGAAGAAGCCATCGAAAAAGGTAAACGCATGCTTACTGAAGCCAATGCTTAAAATTTTCCAATATGAACCTTGAAATCATAACCCCAGATAAATCTGTTTTTACAGGCGAAGTAAGCCTTGTTCAACTCCCGGGTATTGATGGTTCATTTGAGATACTCAATAATCATGCACCCCTGATTTCAGTGCTCCAAAAAGGCAAGATCAAGATTAAGGACGATAAAGGCCAGGAACAATTCTTTGAAGTAAATGGGGGCGTGGTTGAAGTGCTTAAAAATAAGGTGCTCATTTTGGCTGAGTAGTGAAAGCTTAATCCGGGCTTCAACTCTTATAACTTCACACTTCACACTTCACACTCAGAACTTATTATAGTGGATCCTGTCAGATTTGTATCTGTCGGGGCTTTCTTTATGCTCGTCAGGATATCCAATGGAGATCAATGAAACGGGTAATATATGTTCAGGAAGATTAAGTAGCTTACTGATATCTGCCATGCGTTTTTCTCTCGGATACATCCCAAGCCATACCGACCCAAGTCCACTGGCATGGGCAGCCAACATGATATTTTGTGTGGCAGCGGAGCAATCCTGTACAATATAACCGTCCATCTCCTGTATGTTTCTATCTCCGCCAACCAGTATTGCAAGGCCTGCCTGTTCCAGCATTTTTGCATAAGGATGGGCCATGGCAAGTTTGTTAAGCATTTCCCTTTCATGAATTACCACAAAATGCCAGGGCTGAAGGTTCCTGGCGGAAGGAGCATGCATGCCTGCATCAAGCAGGATCTTTATCAGATCTTCCGGGATTGACTTGCCTGTATATTTTCTGATGCTTCTTCTGCTCAGTAGGTTTTTAATGGCATCCATAGGTCTCCTTATTAGTTGTTGCCTTCACAATACTGACGGATTGCTTTTTCAGATTCATAATGACCAAGTGAATGGGCTTTTCTCCAATCATAACACGCTTCGTGATCCCTTCCCTGGAAATGATTGGCCAGGCCCCTGTTGAAATATGCCTCTGCATAATCATCCTTGATTTCTATGGCCTTGTCAAAATCCTGTATGGCTCCCAGATAATCAACAACACGCCCTTTCGCAGTGCCTCTGTTGTAATATGCAACAGCGTCATCCGGTGTTAATGAAACTACCTTGTCGTAATCTTTCAGGCAATTGGCAAAATCTCCCATCATATAGTAAACCCTACCACGGTATTGGATTGGCATTGGATCCTTGGGGTCCAGGTCTATTGCCTTGGTAAAGGCTTCAATGGCATCTGCAAACTTTTCAAGTTCAAAGTAACCAAGTCCCAGATTGTAGTAAGCTTTTTTGTTATTGTATTGCTTAAGTACAATTTGTTCGAAATATTCAACCCCCTGCTCAAAATCACCGTTGCTATACGCAGTAGTTCCCTTATTGAAAAGAAAGGATGTTTCTCTGTCTTTTGGTGTTGCATTAGCCGGATCCTCTTCGTTCTCACCTACTTTAATGGTAACTGCTCCCGAATTATCAGGTTCAGCCTGGATTGTTACGCGTTCTTCAACTTCCTTATTGGAAAAATTTAGTTCGGGCTTTTTTTCTTCCTGAACTTCAGTGGAGGTATTTTCGCTTTGCTGGTTATTGCATGAGAATAAAAAGGCGATCAGGATCAGTGGTATAATTCTTTTCATGGTGTTTTTCTTCATTATAGGGCAATATAATTTATATATTTCAATTGCAAAAGTATTAAAAATAGTAGAATGTATAAAAGATGAAATCAAGGAGAACCAATGATCAGATCAATGCATTATTTTTTAGATTTTTCGTAGGCTAATAGGTGAAGCTCCATCTCTGTAAGGATCATTTCTATGTTTTTTGTTTTGGCCGGGACGATCTCATAGGCAGCCAATACCTGCGGAATACCTCTGATTTTCTTAAGAAAATATTCCATGTTGGCCATTTCAAGGGGGTTTTTGGCCATCAGAAAATAATCTACCTGTTTTAATGCAGGAAGCAATTTCCCCTGTGGGTGGTGGTTACCAATAAGACAAAAATGGTTTTGAAGGTCGGGGTGATCAAATTTAAAAAATGGAAATTGCAGCATAAGCGGATCACCGGGGGCTGGTATCTGGAAGTCGTCAATACGCTTGAACTTGAAATACAAGGCTGTATTTAATAAGAAGGATAGACGATACGACTTAAGATGGCAGGAGATCCCTATCAAACTTATGTTGTCACCATGATCGGCCTGAAGAGAAAGTTTCTTTTTTGCCATCAATAAATGAATAGTTAATAAAATTACATATTAATTGTGAACTATTCTTCCAAAAGAATATTGCAGGCTTTTTCGGCTGCGATCTTTTCAGCTCCTTTTATAGAAAAATCAATGCCCCGGCTAATGGGTTCATCGTCAACAAAAATTTCTATCTGGTATTGTCTGTTGTTATTCTCACCACCATCATCGATTACTCTGAATTCAACTATCTTTTTTTCTTTTTGAGCCCATTCGATTAATTTGCTTTTAAAGTTGGTATCAAGAAATTCAAGCGTATCGATATCGATATGGATATTTACGATTCGTTTGATGATGATTTTATTTGTAAAGTTGTAGCCTTTATCAAGGTATAAGGCGCCTATGAATGCTTCGAAAGCATCACCAAGCATTGATTTGGCCAGGCTGCGGGTTTCTGCATTGGATTTTATCAGTTTATCAATGCCAAGCTTTCGTGATAGCTTTTCGAGATTGGAACGGCATACGATCTTGGAACGCATTTCTGTAAGAAAGCCTTCTCCTTTGTAAGGGAATTTTTTAAAAAGGTATTCTGCAATAACAGATCCAAGCACAGCATCACCCAGGTATTCAAGGCGTTCATTGTTTATCTTAATGCCGTTTACATCTTTGTTTGCCGACTTATGCCTGAAGGCCAGTTTGTACAAATGAAGGTTACCGGGTTGAAAACCGAAAATATTTTTAATGGACTGGTTTAGGTGTTTACCAGCACGGTCTTTAGATGGAATTTTTTTGAGAAAGCTCAAAATTAATTACTTGACGAACTTTTTAAAGATCAATGAAACATTATGTCCTCCAAAACCAAATGTATTCGTTAATGCAGCATTGATTTCTCTTTCCTGGGCTTTATGGTATGTAAAGTTCAGTTTATTATCAATATTGGGATCGTCAGTAAAGTGGTTAATGGTTGGAGGTACAACATTGTTTTGAAGTGCAAGTACTGTAGCAATTGCCTCTACGGCGCCGGCTGCACCAAGCAGGTGACCTGTCATTGATTTTGTGGAGTTGATGTTTATGTTGTAGGCATGCTCTCCAAAAGTAGTTTTTATTGCGAGGGGCTCTGAAATGTCGCCTAAAGGTGTGGATGTACCATGTGTATTGATATGATCAATATCTTCAGGTTTCAATTCCGCATCTTCCAGTGCAGCTATCATTGAAAGACTTGCACCCAATCCTTCGGGATGCGGTGAAGTCATGTGATAGGCATCGGCAGACAATCCTGCACCCGCAACTTCAGCATAAATTTTCGCACCTCTGTTAATGGCATGTTCGTATTCTTCAAAAATGATTGCACAACCGCCTTCACCAAGAACAAAACCATCACGGTCATTGTCAAATGGCCTGGAGCCGGTTTTGGGGTCATCGTTTCTGGTTGAGATGGCATGCATGGCATTAAAGCCACCAACACCACCTTCGGTAATGGATGCTTCGGATCCGCCGGCAACAAACATATCGGCTTTTCCTAAACGAATATAATTGAAAGCATCGGCAAGAGCATTGGCCGAAGAAGCACAAGCTGAAACGGTGGCATAGTTAGGGCCTCTGAAACCGTTTCGGATGGATATATGCCCTGCAGCTATATCGGCAATCATCTTAGGAATAAAGAATGGATTAAAGCGTGGAATACCATTCCCAAGAGCATATCCTTTTATTTCTGCTTCAAAAGTAGTAATACCGCCTATTCCGGATGCCCAGATCACTCCGACCCGGTTTTTGTTGATCTTTTCGAAATTAGCACCGGTATCAGCAATGGCCATATCTGAGGCAATAATACCAAATTGGGCATACAGGTCATATTTACGGGCTTCTTTGCGATCGAAATGTTCAAGAGGGTCAAAGTCTTTTACTTCACAAGCAAAATTTGTCTTGAATTCAGTTGCATCAAAACGCGTAATATAATCGGCACCACTGATCCCATTAAGCAATCCGGTCCAAAGTTCTTCGACTGAATTGCCCAATGGGGTCAGGGCTCCTAAACCTGTTACAACTACTCTTTTAAGCTCCATGCAGCAGGATATAAATTCTTACTTAGCGTTATCTTCAATATATTTGATGGCATCACCAACAGAACCGATTTTTTCAGCCTGATCATCAGGAATAGCAATATTGAATTCTTTTTCGAATTCCATGATCAGTTCAACGGTATCGAGTGAATCAGCACCAAGGTCATTGGTGAAGCTAGCTTCAATTGTCACTTCGTTTTCGTCAACTCCGAGTTTGTCAACGATGATAGATTTTACTCTAGTTGCAATGTCAGACATAATCTTTCAAATTTTGGTTATACAAGGCTGCAAAGAAAGCAATTTTAACAAGAAAAACCAAAAGAAATATAATAATTTTGATATTTTTGAAATGTAAAGGTCTTAAAAACAAATAGTTGGGAATTAGGCGATTAAAGCCGATTCTAAAATTGGGGCTTTATGGGAGAAAATGTAACTTTGAAGCACACATAAAACCGGATATTTTATCCTTCAAATTCATGCGAAATGAAAAGGATTGCAATCTTTGCTTCAGGCAGCGGCAGCAATGCACAAAAGATCATTGAACATTTTATGGACCATCCCGACATTGAAGTTAGCCTTGTTTTATCCAATAATGAAGATGCCTATGTGCTTGAAAGAGCTTCTTCACTCGGGGTTCCGGCCTATGTTTTTGATAAGCAGATGTTCATGGAAAGCGATCAGGTACATGATATCCTGCGTGATATTGGCATTAATTTTATTGTTTTGGCAGGATTCCTGTGGCTGATGCCTTTGAATATACTCCAAAGCTGGCCAAACAGGATTGTGAATATTCATCCTGCACTTCTGCCAAAATATGGAGGAAAGGGAATGTATGGGGAAAAGGTCCACCAGGCTGTAATTAAAGCCGGAGAAAAAGAAACCGGCATCAGCATACATTTTGTGAATGAGCATTATGATGAAGGAGAGGTCATCTTTCAGGAAAGTTTTAAGATATTGCCGGATGATACTGCGGATTCAATTGCTGAAAAAATACACATCCTCGAGCATAAGCATTTTCCGGAGGTGATAGAGAAAATCCTGATGTCTGAAAGTTGAAACCTGAAGCTTTTCCAGATCCTGAATATTGGATTTCCATAATTTGATACTTGCTTTTCTAATATTTATTGTACGATACTACCTTGGCCAGATCCTTGCGGATCTTTTCTCTTTGTTTATATCCTTCAGGCTCATAACCCAGACTTATAAGCAATCCAATTCTCCTGTTTTTAGGAATGTTGAGCAGTTGCTGGATCTTCTTTTCATTGTACCAGCCAAGCATGCAGCTACCCAGTCCTTCTTCTGCGGCCTGAAGACAAAAGTGCTCCGCGGCAATCCCGATATCGATCAATGGATACTCTTTGTTTTTGATCCTTCCACCCAAAGTTGGGACCAAGGGTGATTTCTCAATGGTAATTACAATTATTACGGGAGCCTGGTCAACAAATTTATTAAATGCTGCAACCCTGTCCCAGGTTTCTCTTGCGACTTTCTTAACAAGTTCCGCCTCATCAACTACAATGAATTTCCAGGGCTGAGCGTTGCAGGCAGAAGGAGCCAGGCGGGCTGCTTCCAGACAGCGGTCAAGCTTGTCTTTTTCTATGGCTTTATCTTTATATCTGCGAACGCTCTGGCGGCGCATGATCAGGTCGATGAGTTTCATCCTTATAATTTTGTAAGCGTAAGCACCTCTGCGTTTTCATCAGAATCACCTATGATCATCACCTGTAGTTTGTTTCCGGGCTTTCTGATATATATGATCTTCTTGGGATAATCATGTTCCGGGTTCTCAAAAACCAGGCTGTCACTACTAATGTAACTGGCAGTAAATATAATTTCATAGCCTTCATTCTGATCAGGGACAATGGCGGCATAATGCATGGATCCTCCACTGATGAAGATATTAAGTTCTTCTATAAGAATTGTGTTGTCGGGCATATTGAAAAGGCCCTCCCCAATGAGCATGGTATCATTTAGTTCGGTCCAGGCTTCGCCCGAAAAACCAATGCTGTCGCCGCTTGCCCAGGTGCCTTCAAGCCAGTAAGGCAATCGGGGGCCATCCGAACATGAAATAAAAGAGATCAATATGAATAAGATCAGGATGGAAGTCAGCTTCCTTTTAAATATATGTATCATTTGATTCGTTTATGAATGGCTTCTGTATCTTTTTCAAAACCTGGTTTTCCAAGCAATGCGAACATATTTTTCTTATAAGCTTCTACACCCGGTTGGTCAAAGGGGTTCACATCAAGAATATAACCACTGACGGCACAGGCCATTTCAAAGAAATAGATCAATTGTCCTATATAATATTCGTTTACTTCAGGTATGCTGATCCTGATATTGGGTACTCCACCGTCTACATGGGCGATCAGGGTTCCAAGCTCAGCCATTTTATTAACCTGGTCGAACTTTCGCCCTGCAAGGTAATTCAGTTTGTCAGCATTGAGTTCGTCTTCCGGAATAAGCAAGGTATGTTTGGTTTTCTCAACACTGAGCACTGTTTCGAAGATATTCCTTAATCCGTCCTGTATGTATTGTCCCATGGAATGGAGATCGGTAGTAAAGCTTACTCCTGCCGGGAAGATCCCCTTATTTCCTTTGCCTTCGCTTTCACCGTACAATTGCTTCCACCATTCGGTGAGATAATAGAGATTGGGCAGGTAGCTTACCATGATCTCTGTGGTTTTTCCCTTGCGATAAAGTGCATTCCGCGCCGCGGCATACATCATCACCGGATTTGTATCCATGTCGGCATTGTTCATGACCCGTTCACGCATGTCGACAGCACCCCTTACGATTTCAGAAATATCAAAGCCGGCAGCAGCGACCGGCAGCAGGCCAACAGGAGTTAATACTGAATACCTGCCCCCAACATCATCAGGAACAATAAATGTATGATAACCTTCTTTATTTGCAAGCTCTTTCAGGGCACCTTTTTCCTTGTCGGTGATGGCTACAATCCGGGAAGGCGCTTCAGCCTTACCATATTTTGCTTCGAGATGGTTTTTCAGCACCCTGAAAGCAATGGCCGGCTCGGTGGTGGTACCCGATTTCGAGATCACTACAATGGAGTAGTCTCTTTTATCAAGGACCTGAAGCAATTCGGTCAGGTAATCTTCCCCAATATTCTGCCCCGCATAAAGAACCAAAGGATCTTTGCCCGGCAGAAGCGCAGCAAACTGGTTGTTGAGTGCATCAATTACGGCCCTGGCACCAAGATATGAACCACCAATACCAGTAACAACAATTATATCTGAACAAGTGGCTAATTTCAGGGCACTTTCCTTAATGGCAGAAAGAAAATGCTCATCTAATTCCATGGGAAGGTCAACCCAACCGAGAAAGTCATTTCCTTTTCCCGTTTTTGCACGAAGGGCCTTGAAGTGAGCCTTTATTTCTTCGCTGAAGGCATATATTTCATCTCTGGAAACGAAGGTTTCCAGATGATCGATATTTATTTTAATTTGTTTCATAATGATATTGAAATTAGGGTTTTGCGAAATTATAATAATTCTAGCAGATAATGGGAGATAGGCATGGAATAATACGCCACTTCAACGCTGTAAAATAGAAATGGCTATTTCAAACGGTATATTTAAGTAAGTGGAGATGTGAGAAGGAGATAGAAGATAGAAGGATTGTTCTTTTTGCCCGGTGGGCATAAAAAAACAGTGCGGCTTTACCGGACCGCACTGTTAAACCAAAAACCAAATTCATGAAATAGATTTTTTTGCACAATGTTTAACTAACATGAAAAATGGTACGTAGAAATTGGATCTTCATCCGAAACAAAAGTATATCTAATTTCATGCCATAGATGTTAACAAGTACTAATGAACGTTAAAAAAAGTTAAAGCAAGTTGATTATCCGCATCATAACATAAATTTGTCTTAGTGAACAAGAAGGTTATCATATTCATTATAGTGTTGATGGGTATTGCCCTGTTTGCCCTGGTTGGGGTCCAGGGCTATTGGGTTAAAAATGCCATAATCGTACGTCAGGCCAATTTTGTCCGGTCTGTGAATGAGGCCGTCGACAGGGTTGTATTTCGCCTTGAAAAATCAGAACTGGCCGGCCGGCTTGAATCTACCATTGACTTTTTAGGGATGTCGCCCAGATTTGTGATACCTGAAGATTCAATGCATATTGCCCTGAGCAATGAGTTCAATGACATTAACAGCAGGGATGAATTGGAACAGTTTTATAGCAAATATGTGGAGGAAGCGGAGAGAAGTGGGCAGCAGTTAATCCATGAAGGTTCACCTATAATAGAAAAAAGACTGTCCTATCGCTTGATAGATTCCCTCTTGCAGGATGAATTGAATAAAAAAAGTATTTCAGCCAAATTCGAGTTTGGTGTTTTTAGTACTGATCGGGGGCATATGGTGCTTAAAACAGAAGGCAGTAACCCCTCAGAATTGCTCGACAATGGCTATGCATTTACACTGTTTCCAGGTGACCCCCTGGAGGAACCGGACTATCTGATGCTCTATTTCCCAAACGAAAGGGGCTTTTTGATTGGCCAGATGTCGGAGCTATTGGTCATATCTATTTCCCTTATTCTGATTATTATCTTCTCATTTACCTATACGGTACTGACCATTTACAGGCAAAAACGAATTTCGAAGATGAAGAATGACTTCATCAATAATATGACCCATGAGTTTAAAACTCCGATATCCACGATCTCTCTGGCGTGCCAGGCATTGAAGGATAAGGATGTTTCTAAATCAACCGAGATCTATGATGCATATATTGGTGTTATCGGGGAAGAGAATGGCAGGCTTGGTGCCATGGCTGAGAAAATTCTGCAATCAGCAGTGCTTGAAAAACGTCAGCTTGAACTTAATAAGGAGTGGTTTGATATTCACGAGGTGATCACTGATGTAGTGAGTAAAATAGGCATTCAGGTTCAGATCAAGGATGGAAAGATAGATACCAATTTTAAAGCGGATCCATCACAAATCCTTGCAGATAAAGTGCATATTACCAATCTGATCAATAACCTGCTCGACAATGCCAACAAGTACACGCCACAAAAGCCACGGATCAGGGTGAGTACGGAAACGCTTAAAACAGGGATTATGATCTCTATTGAGGATAATGGTATTGGCATCAGCAAGAAGAACCAGAAAAAAATATTTGAAAAGCTATATAGGGTGCCGATGGGTGATATTCATGATTTCAGGGGATTTGGGCTTGGACTGAGCTATGTAAAGGTGATCGTGGAATATCATAAAGGAAGCATCAGGCTGGAAAGTGAATTGAAAAAAGGAACAAAATTTGACGTATTTTTACCTTTCGAATCATAATATTATACTATGGATAAGGAGAAAGTAAAGGTGTTGCTGGCCGAGGATGACAAAAACCTTGGAACGATATTGAAATCATACCTTGAAGCAAAAGGATACCCTGCCACTTTATGTGTGAATGGGCAGGAAGCTTTTATAGAGTTCAACAAGAATGAGTATGATTTCTGTATTGTGGATGTGATGATGCCCATCAAAGATGGATTTACTCTTGCTAAAGAGATACGGGGGATTGATAAAAAGGTGCCCATTCTTTTTCTTACAGCAAAATCCATGCAGGAAGACAAGATGAAAGGTTTTGAAATAGGCGCTGATGACTATCTCACCAAGCCATTTAATATGGAAGAATTGCTGGCCAGGATGCAAGCCATTCTGCGGAGAATCGTTTCTGATGAAAAGAACGGCCCCGAAGGAGATATTTACAAGCTTGGGAAAATGGATTTCAACTACGTTAGGCAAACCTTAGTCTTCGATAAGGAAGAGGTTAAGCTAACATCCAAGGAAGCAGCCCTTCTGAAGTTACTGTGCCAGAACCTGAATGATGTGGTCGACCGCTCGGTGGCCCTTAATAAAATCTGGCTGGATGATTCATACTTCAATGCCCGCAGTATGGATGTGTATATCACCAAATTGAGAAAATACCTGAAAATGGATCCAACAGTAGAACTCCTGAATGTTCACGGTGTAGGATTCAAGCTGGTTACCAGGTAATAGATCTTATATTCGTAATCTCAATATTCCCGAAATCATTTAAACGATATTCGGTTCGTCCTTCTTGCAGGAAATGGCAATTATTCCAATACTTAGAATAAGCAAAATGATTTTTTTGCTGGTTTTCGGTTTTTGGTTAAACGGGCTTAAAATAAAAGGTGTCGATATCCATAAAAAGAGGGTAATTGCTATTGATTTTGATTATAATGAAGAATTTTGACGTATGGTATATAGTTGTATCTGTACTGTAATAATCCGAATATTACTTCAAAGCAAATAAAGAAAATTCTTTAAGTTGACTACCTCCCTGGCAAGCCACAAGGAATTATTTGATTAAATCGATAAGCATATGGATTTATGCCTATTCTTTCCTGATCATATCCTGATTCATAAATAGAATAGGATGGGTTGTATCCTGAACGATATTCCAGTAAATGGATGATCCGGGCCCTTTGTCTTTATTGGTGAGTACAATAAGGGTTTTTGCAGCTTTCATATCACGGATGTAATAAGCCCGAAATCCTTTCCACCATCCAAAATGGAAGGCAGTGCTGTCTTCACTTTCCTTGATCCGCCATCCAAATCCATAGTTATCCTTTCGTTTCCAGTATTTCATACTGCCTCTTGTAAAGGCTTGTTGCATGGTTTCTTTGGATACCAGAAGGTTGTTTGTAATGGCCTGATCGAATTTAGCAAGATCTCTGATGCTGGTATATACTCCTTTGTCGCCTGTCACTCCATTCAGGTATTCATTCCTTGCCCTGATCGGTCTCCATCCCTTATAGTTGTGTCCCATCACTTCTGTTTCCACATAAAATGAAACAAGGGTATCATCATTCATGTCATAGACAAATGAATCGTCCATCCCGGCAGGGTTAAAGATTCTTTCTTGTATAAAATCGGCAAACTCCATACCTGAGATAGCTTCTACAACTATTGCCACAAGAGCATAATTGGTGTTGCAATAGTGAAACCCGTGATCAGGCAGAAAATAAGGATCCGGTACATACTCCTCAAAAAGGGTCAGGATGTCGTCATTGGTCATCGGCAGTGTTTTGTCTGTCCACCTTTCATGGGCAAGTGTCATATACCTGCTCAAACCCGATCGGTGTGTGAGCAACATCCTGGTCGTTACACTGTCGTAAGGAAAAGTTGGCAGATATTCTTTGATGTCGGTATCCAGGTCCAGTTTTTTATCCTCCATAAGTATGAGTGCCGCCATGGCTCCAAACATCTTGGAAACAGATGCCAGCTGAAAAGGAGAATGGATGCTTAAAGTATCTTTGGTTCTGAAATTGGATAAGCCAAATGCTTTTTCATAGATCAAACACCCCTTTTCCAGGTAGGCTACCGCTCCATTAAACCAATACCCTTTTGAAAGCTTAGTAAAAATACTGTCGATCCATTCCGATTTTATACGGGCAGTAGCCGTATCGCAAAACACTTCATGCTTGACAATAAGCGGCAATTTTTCAACATTTTCTTCCCGTGGTGCATTGTTACAGGAGAGAACAACGAGAAAAAAGAGTACAATGAGCAGTAATAAACGCGACCACATCTTTAAGCTGATTTCTTAACAAAACATAATAGAAAAACAGATGCAAAAGTATATGAAAAACGGTTTGACTCTTAATCTTAATGAAAGTTTATTGGCGTTCAAGCCATTTGAGTGCTTCCTGCTGGCTCAGCCCGGAGAGTTCGTTGTTTTGAACAAAGCGAACTACAAATCCGGGGTCGGATTTTGAGTATTCCCTTAGCATCCAGCCAATAGCCTTACGGATGAAAAATTCTTTAGAGTCTTTTAGCCTGAGGATTATGCTGGCCATCAGGCGAGTATCAACATCTTCCTTATATTTTAACTGGAAAAGTACACAAGAGCGTTGAAGCCATATATTGCCAGAATTGATCCATTTGTTTATGTAATCCAATCTTTCCTCATTGTATTCCTGAAAATGATATCCGATCAAAGATGGAGCAATAAGGTCGATGGTGTCCCACCAGCTTTGATCTGTGATGAGTCGCTCATATAAGTGTATGGCGTCATGCCCTGCCTTTTTCTTCATCCGAACCATAAGTTCCATGGCAAAGTACTTATATTCACGATAGGGCAATTCCCAGCATTCCTCCACAACAGCTTCAAGCATGGAGGGATCAGGATAACCATATTCAGTATAAAAATGGGTTGCCAGTTTTTTCCGGAGCGGAGAAGGAAGGCCCAGGTAATCAAATTGATTCCTCATATAAGCACGCATCTTTGATCCATACACTGGATCAGCATGTTCTTCGAATAATTTGATCAGGGGCTGGAGGTTGTATGTCATTTTTTAGCTACCTCACAGCATGGAGAAACTCTGAGGTCTTTTTTTTATTTTGTATAAACAATCTTATTACTCGAAAGTGTCCTTTTTTGATTGCCTTTTAATACTGCGAGATAGGTCCCTGTCGGGATATCCCCCGGGAACCACTGTATAATTTTATTATTTCCCTGAACAGGCAGGCTTTTTATCAATCTTCCATCAAAGGAATATAATTCTAATTGTACGGCTTCCCTTGTATTTATCTCAAAAGTGAAGTTGTCAGATGAAGGATTCGGATATATATTAATGAGGTTCTTTTCTTCAGAAAGGCCGGATTCACCTGTGCCGACAGATTGGTCCCAAACGCCTAAGGCATATTCTCCCATTTGCATATTTTCGACATAAATGTAGCCGATTGACCATGGTCCAATAACGTAAAAATCAACGGCTTCCCATTCCATTCCTGCATCTTTACGATACATGATTACCAGCGAGTCCTCTGTACTTGTGATCAGGGTGTTATCAAGGCCACTTTTACTGTAAAAGAATCTCCCTGTGGCATTGAAAGGCTCAGGCAGAATGCCTTTGATGGTCCAATACCTGTAATCAGAAAGCCTGAAGTCGGGAAGAGGATTTGCAAGTGTATCGGCAGGAGCGTAATTATGTGTTACCTGTATAAGTGCTGAATCCGTTATCTCAGTTACATCCAATGTAAATTGAGTATCGGTAAATACAGTTTCTCCTATTTCATTGATCACCCTGACCTGATCCACTGTGGCATCCATGTATTTTTCATCCATATCCAGAAAAACTTCGGCTACATTGAATGGAACGATGATGGTAGTATGCCCGGTCTTCCCGGAGAAATGTATGGTATCACTAAACCGTTCCCATTCATCACTCAGGATATTGATCTCGATCACATTGTTATCTCCTATAAATGCCGGTCCTTTGCGCTTTTGTTTTACGTAAACACTTACTTCGCTTGTACCCATTTGTGGAGTCACAGAAAAGGAATCAATGGAATAGTGAGGTACACCACCATGGTAGATCCAGTTATTGAAAAAGCCTTCCATGTCGACACCGGTATTTTGGCTGAAGCTGGCTTCCATATCGTAGGATGAAACGGAGCTAAATGCAAAGTCTTCAAGATAATCCTTACAGGCATCAAAAAACAAATCATCTCCCAGGTAAGCCCGCATGGCCTGCACAACCGATGCTCCTCTATCGTATGCACTGGTTCCATAAGTGTAATCCTGAGGGATGTTATTCAGTGGGTGATAGCCTCCTTCTTCAGTATGACAACTGTAGAGCACATCGGCATGCATTGCATGCATCAGTGTTCTGTAGGTGGCCGTACCGTCCAGTACTTCTCTGTAGTAGTTGGCACAAAATGTTGCCCAGCCTTCGTTGATCCACATTTCTTCTGCCTTATCGCAGGTAACTTTATCGCCAAACCACATATGCGATAGTTCATGTGCATACAGGTCCTCATATGATGAATTACCATTGATAGCAAAGTGAGGATAGGCAATATTGGTAGCGTGTTCCATGGCTCCAATCGCAGTACCAACATAACCAATCCTGTGCCAGCCGTAAGCGCCGAACTTATTCTCATAAACATTCAGAATACTATGCATTCTTGAGAAAGTGCCCGGGACTTTCAGGGTATCCGTGGGCCTGACATAATAAGTGATCGGAATATCTCTTTCAATCCCACTGTATGTGTCCTGAACAAGACGGTAATCGCCAATAGCAACAGAAACCAGGTAAGTTGGGATGGGGTTGTTTAACAACCAGCGGAAAGTATGTGTGCCATTTCCGTTATTGGTCACTTCCATTAATTGTCCTCCGCCAATGGCCATCATCTCTTCGTCAACCGTAGCCTTTACCTCATAGCTTGCCCTGTCGGTGAAATCATCAATGCAAGGAAACCAGGTCTGTCCCAGGTTGTGAGGGATCCAGCTGATGCCCACCCCAAGGTTAAAAGCATAAGACCCTGAATAATGAAACCCTCCCCAGCTTTCGTGGAAAGGCTGCCCTTGATAATATACGGTAACATCGGTTGTGTCGCCTATAGATACCGGCGATAGCAACGGAATATTCAGGATGCTGTTTTCATGATAAAAATTGTCAATCTTATCAAATCCTACAAAAACCGAATCTACGGATAATTGCATAAGCTGGAGCTGAAATATGTCCAGGTCGTTGACAAGCGGTACAAGCGTAATCCTGGTATTTGCCCTGATGGTTTGAGCAATCATGTCAACTTCTTCAATAGAAATGACATATTTGGAGGCATGTATGCTGTCACCGGGAGTTACCTGACTGTATCCTTGATTGCTTAATGGAATAAGGAATAGTATAAGCAAACTTAAGCTGGATAAAATAGTGCTGTTCTTCATGGCTTGGATTTTTGATAAAAAATGCAATTACTTGCATGGACAAGTATAACAAATGTAGTGAATAATTCATACATTTGAACTGAATTGAGAAAGGGCAGTTAAGTGTTCGTTAATGAACAATGGAATCAAAAAAGCGAACACTTTCTAGAAGCCGTATTCTTTATTGTGCTTGCTATCCTTTGCAAACCAGTAATTTAGCAAAGTGGCATATTTTTAGATGCATATAGTGAAATTTAAAACCAGATAACAATGATTAAAGTTGAATCAATCCAAAGATTTTCATTTCTGCGGCTGCTCATCACAGGCGTAGCATTGACGGTAATCTTGCTTATCATGAGCGCAAGCCAGGCAAAGGCACAATCCTCATGGTCATTGCAGGATTGTATTAATTATGCGTTCGATAATAATATCGATATCAAAAAGCAGGTATTGGTTGTTGAGGCCAATAAGGCCAATGTTTTGCAGACGAAACTCAACACCTTGCCAAGCATCAATGCCGGAGCAAGTACAGTGAACAACTGGGGACGGACCATTGACCAGTATACCAATACATTTGCTACAAACCGTGTAAGGTCAGACAATTTATACGTTCAGGGGAATATCACGCTTTTTAGTGGTTTGCAAAAGGTCAATGCGATTAAGCGGAACCAGCTTACACTTAAGTATTCACAGTTCTCTCTTGATGACCTGATGGATAATATTTCACTTACCGTTGCCGGATATTATCTGGATATTCTTTTTAACAGGGAATTGCTCAAGATTGCCATGGAGCAGTTGGCTGTTACCGAACAACAGGTTAAGCGAATGGAAAAATTTGTAGAAGCCGGAACCCTGGCTAAGGGTGACTTGCTTAACATCCAGGCACAGGCTGCCCGGGAGGAACTCCAGGTAGTGGAATCAGAGAACAGACTGGAGATATCATACTTAAGCCTGATGCAAATTATCGATTATCCGGTGACTGAAGAATTTAATGTACAGGTTCCTCAACTCAGGTCGGTAGAATCACCATCCATAGATATTACCTCCGATCAGGTTTATAGCTACGCATTGCAGAATCGTCCGGAAGTAAAACTGGCCGAATTGAACGTGGATATTGCACGGAAAGATATTTCTATAGCGCGCGGCCAGCAAAGTCCGGTGATCAGCATAGGTGGATCATGGGGAAGTGGCTATTCAGGTTTGAGCCAGATAGGAGAAAACCCAATCACACTGCAGCGAGAGATCGGTAATACAGCAAGCGGCGAACCGGTTTTTAGTGAATATACCATATACCAGTCGTACACGGTCAAGGATTGGAGTGCGCAGCTTAAAGACAATAACAACAGGTCGATAGGGTTTTATTTGAATATCCCCATTTTTAATGGATGGCAGGTGAGAAACAACATTACCAGGGCTAAGATTACCCAGGAAAGTGCGGAATATGATCTTCAGCTAACTAAAAATAACTTAAGGAAAGTAATACAACAATCATACGCTGATGCAGTGGCGGCCTTGAAGGCTTTTGGCTCTTCTCTCAAGCAGGTTGAAGCTCAAAGCGAAGCCTTTAAATATGCCGAGCAAAAGTTTGATGTGGGCCTGTTGAACTCAGTCGAATATAATGAGATTAAAAAGGAGCTGACAAATGCACAATCGGACCTTTTGCGGGCAAAGTATGATTATATTTTCAAGACTACGATCCTGAGTTTTTATATGGGTAATCCTCTGTCCATAGAGTAATAATTTCTTATATGATCAGATGGGTTAATTATCATATTTGCCTATCTTAGCACGGTGTTTAAGTGATGATTACATCATGTGAAATGTTTAACAAACGAATTAACACAAAACCTAATGTTCAAGAAAAAGAAAACCTGGATTATCATCATTGTACTATTGTTGGTGATCCTGATCATATTTGCTATCAGCAAAGGAAACTCCAACCGTGGCCTTGCAGTTACTGTTGAAGAGGCTGTACTTGATGATATCATTGAAACCGTATCGGCCAATGGTAAGATTCAGCCTGCCCAGGATGTGATCATCAGCCCTTACATATCGGGGGAAGTTGTTGAATTATATGTTAAAGAAGGAGATGAAGTTCATATCGGTGATTTACTGGCAAAGATCGATCCTGAAATTTATATCTCTGCTTATGAAAGGGCAGAGGCGAACTTAAACTCACAACAGGCCAACCTGGCCAATGCAAAAGCGCGCCTGGCACAATCCATTGCCTCTTATAGTAATACGAAGGTTTCATATGAGAGAAATAAATCACTCTGGGATCAGGACGTGATCTCCGATTCTGAGTATGATGCTGCCAAAGCTTCATTTGAGGTAGCACAGGCGGAGGTGGATGCAGCCAAACAAACAGTGGCTGGTGCTGAGTTTGCCATAAAAAGTGCACAGGCAACCCTCAGGGAGGCCAATGATAACCTGACCAAAACAACAGTGTCAGCACCTAATGAAGGGACGGTGTCCAAACTCAATGTTGAGAAGGGTGAACGCGTGGCCGGAGCATCACAGTTTTCTGCTGGAACCGAAATCATGCGCATTGCCAATCTCCAGGCCATGGAAGTGAATGTGGAGGTAAACGAGAACGATATTGTAAGGGTTAGTCTTTATGATACCTGTACGATTGAAGTGGATGCTTACCTTAACGAAGAATTCCTCGGAGTTGTAACTGAGATTGCTACCTCAGCAAATACGCTGGGTGTAAGTGCCGAGCAGGTTACAAATTTTGATGTGAAAATCATGATCATCCCCGAGTCATATGCAAATTTAATTCCTGAAGATAATCCCAGTTTTTCTCCATTAAGACCGGGAATGTCTGCTACGGTTGAAATAAGAACAGAATACGCTAAAGGAGTTCTAACGATTCCAATAGGTGCAGTTACAACCAGAACGGATACTACCGATGCCGATAAAAAGGAAAAAGGAAATGCTATTGATGAAAAGGACAAGAAGAAAGACTTTATAGAAGTTGTATTTGTTTATAAGGATGGATTTGCCCAAAAAAGGGAAGTTGAAATAGGTATTCAGGATAATACCAACATCGAGATCAAAGCCGGCCTTGAAGAAGGTGAAGAAGTTGTGACCGGACCTTACAGCCTGATCTCAAAAACCCTCAAAGAAGGTGATGAACTCAAAAAGACCGATAGAAAAGACCTGTTTAAGGATGAATAGTCTTGTTATTTGATCTGATTCCTGCAAATGTCACTTATACTTAATATTGAAACAGCAACACAGGTTTGCTCAGTTGGCTTGTCTGACGGGCCTGAGTTATTAGCCATCAGGGAAAGTAGTGAAAAGAACATCCATGCCTCCCGCCTGACAATATTTATTGAACAGGTTCTTAAAGAGGCCAAAAGAGGAATGAAAAATCTTTCTGCTGTAGCAGTAAGCATGGGGCCGGGATCCTATACCGGTTTGCGAATTGGCGTTTCTGCCGCCAAAGGCCTTTGTTACGCCCTTGATATCCCATTCATTGCTGTTCCCAGTTTGCAGTCCCTTGCCTTGGGTGCATCCTCTCAATCTGATAATAAGAATGCTCTTTTCTGCCCGATGATAGATGCCAAAAGGATGGAGGTTTATACGGCACTATACGATGGGAACAATAATGAAGTAAGAAAGACCGAAGCTTTAATCATTGATGAGCAATCATATGATGAAGAACTGAAAGAAAATAGGATCTGTTTTTTTGGAGATGGTGCTGAAAAGTGCAGGGATGTGCTTGAACCAAAAGGGATGGTATATCTTGATACAATTCAACCTTCTGCTTCTTATATGGCTTTCATTTCTGCCACAAAATTTAATGAAGGAGACTTTGAAGATCTCGCTTATTTTGAGCCTTTTTACCTGAAAGACTTTATTGCAGCAAAGCCAAGGGTAAAAGGGCTGCGATGATTACCATGCAACGATTAAAAACTTCAAACTTCAAACTTCAGATATCAGATATCCCGGTATCCGAAATAAAATAACCATAGATGAAAAAAGAGAAACAAATTCCTTGCGAAACCTGCAAAATGAGACTTAAAGCGGAAAAAAATCCAAACTCATTCTGGTCACGTGTATGGCGTTGGCATACCAAATGGTGTCCGGGTTGGAAAGCCTATCAGAAGAGTTTGAATACTGGAAGCTGACAAAGACTTAACATCATTCGTAAATGCCTCGGAGGCTGAAGGACCGAAGACCGGGCAACGAACAACACTTTAAATATCAGATATCAAATATCAGGTATCAGAAGTATTTTTTCCTGAAACGAAGTGCCACATTCACCAGCATGATCAAAACTGGCACCTCCACAAGAGGGCCGATGACCGTGGCAAAAGCTTCCTGTGAGCTGATCCCGAAAACCATGATGGCTACTGCTATTGCAAGTTCAAAATTGTTTGATGCTGCCGTAAATGCAATGCTTGTTGTACGTGGGTAATCGGCACCAATTCTCTTTCCCATAAAGAATGAAACAAAGAACATGATCACGAAATAAATGATCAGAGGAATTGCTATACGCACTACATCAAGCGGTAAGCTTATTATATTATCTCCCTGGTAGGAAAACATCACTAAAATTGTAAAAAGCAGCGCTATTAAGGTCATGGGGCTGATCAGGGGGACAAATTTGTTATGGTACCACTCTTTGCTTTTTATTTTAATGAGGGTGAACCTTGTGATAAACCCTGCCATAAATGGGATTCCAAGATAGATAAATACACTTTTAGCAATGATGCCCATTGTGATCGGAACTTCTACTGAAGGCAACCCGAACCATGTTGGCAGAATGCTAATGAATATCCATGCAAAGAGGGAGAAAAACAAAATTTGGAAAATAGAGTTAAAGGCCACAAGTCCGGCGGCATATTCTGTACTGCCTTCAGCCAGTTCATTCCAAACGATCACCATTGCAATACAACGTGACAGCCCGATCAGGATCAGTCCGTACATATAGCCGGGATAGTCGTGCAGGAAAATAATTGCAAGCAGGAACATAAGCGTGGGGCCGATAAGCCAGTTCTGAACCAATGATAGCCCGAGGATCTTAAAATTTGAAAAGACCTTGGGTAATTCTTCATATCTGACCTTGGCAAGAGGAGGATACATCATAAGGATAAGGCCGATTGCAATTGGAATATTGGTACCTCCGCTTTCCATACCCGACCAAAAATTCTTGATCCCGGGGAGTAAATAGCCCCACGTCACACCTGTTGCCATGGCTAGGAAGATCCACAAGGTGAGATAGCGGTCTAAAAAGGATAGTTTTTTCTTTTGTTGCATTTTATTAAAATAACTGCCTAAAATACTTAAAAACCCAAAGCTTGTCTCCCATCTTTCCTCCCTTAGGCCTGGGTTTGATACCATTCAAAAAAGCGGACCTTTATTTCATCTCTTATTCTTCTGTAAAAAGCTAAAACTTCTTCGTCCGTGCCAGTGGCATAGGCCGGGTCTTCAAAACCAATATGTGTGTTTTGCTTTACATTTCCTGTGAACACAGGGCAGCTTTCTCTAGCACCATCACATACTGTGATTACATGATCAAAAGAAGCATCCAGGTATTTGTCTATATTTTCAGGAGTATTTCCACTCAGGTCAATGCCCAGTTCGTTCATTACGATGACTGTGTTTGGATTGATCTCTTTTTCAGGCTTTGTCCCTGCAGAATATACCTTAAGGCTTTTATCAAAAGACTTGAGAAATCCTTCAGCCATCTGGCTTCGGCAGGAGTTTCCGGTGCATAGGATGAGTATTTTCATGATAATAAAGTGAATTAAAGTGTTAAAAGTTAAAAGTGATTAGATTAATAAATACTACCGTAAATTAATCCGGATATCGTGGCCATGATGATGACCAGGATGATGTAAGCCAGTGTTTTTTTATTGCCGATGACCGACCGGATCACAAGCATATTTGGCAATGAAAGTGCAGGTCCGGCAAGCAATAACGTTAAGGCAGGGCCTTTACCCATGCCATTGGCCAATAAACCCTGTATGATCGGTATTTCTGTGAGGGTAGCAAAGTACATGAATGCTCCAAATACCGATGCAAAAAGGTTTGAGGACAAAGAGTTCCCGCCTACCAGCGATGAAATATAATGCTCGGGAATGATTCCTGATCCTCCCGGCCCACCCAACAGAAAACCCGCAATTAGTACGCCGGCAGCTAATAAGGGAAGAATCTGTTTGGTAAAAAACCATGTTTCACTTAGCCATTCCCGTGACTCCCCTGGATTGATGGCAATGAGTATGCTGAGTGCAGCTATTGCTGCAATGAATGGAATCATGGGAAGGTGAGGGAACAAGAGTGCTGTTATTATAACCGGCAATGCTGCCATTACAACTTTCCACCAGTCGATTTTCAGGAAAACAATCAAAGCTGTCATGAGTCCGATACCAAAGAAAGCAGTTATTTTCCATTTGTAAAACCAGATATAGTACATCAAGCCATTCTGGGTCCCGGGGTCTCCCCAATTTGCGAATACCAGAATGAATACCAGTGAAAAGAACAAAGATGCTAACTGCCAGAATGGTCTTCCCTGCGACGGTATGGCAAATCCGTCCATTTCTTCGGCTCTTTTCTTTTCTTCTTTTCGGAAGAGGTATGACATAACGATCCCAATTATGATGCTGAAAACAACTGCACCGATGATCCTGGCTACACCAAGTTCAAATCCAAGGATCCTGGCTGTGAGTATAATGGCCAGAATATTAATTGCCGGGCCTGAATACAGAAAGGCAATTGCCGGGCCCAGTCCGGCGCCCCTCTTGTGGATGCTGGCAAACAATGGCAGTATGGTACAGCTGCAAACCGCAAGGATTGTTCCGGATACAGATGCCATCAGGTATGCCTTCCACTTCGTGGCGGAAGGCCCTAAATATTTTGCAATGGTTCCCTGGCTGATAAATACAGCGATGACCCCTGCAATAAAAAATGCAGGTAAAAGGCATAAGACTACATGCTCACGGGCATACCACTTCAGAAGGCTAAACGATTCTGCCAGGGCATTGTTAAAATCGGAGCTTCCGGCAGGCATATAAAAAATGCCCAGAAACAAAATCAGCATCCATGCAAATAGTTTAATCTCTCTTTTCCATTCCATAATGTTTTCCTATAAGTAAAATATCCAGAGAAAGTAGAATCCGGTAATTATAAATAAGATTGCAACGATGCGGCGGAACCAGCGTTCAAAGCTTTTGATCTTATGGTAAAAGTTTCCAACCCCTGACAAGGTAAATGCGATTAGCCAGGCTACAATAATAACGGGCAAACCTGTCGAGAGAGCAAATACCGGAGGCAGGAACAGGTTTGAACTTTCGATGGTGAGGGGTATGAGGATCATGAAATACAATACTCCGCTGTAAGGGCAAAAAGCAAGGGCAAATACCACGCCCAGCAGAAATGATCCTACATAAGAGCCTGAATCAATCTTAAGCCTTTTTTGCCAGTCAATCCTGCCAATTCTCAGCCAGTCCCAGGGAATGATATCAAGCATTAAAACGCCTATAACAATGAGGATGGGGCCAAGCAGGCGTTCTCCATAACCCTGAAAGATGTCAGAGATTTTATATCCACTGGCTCCGTAATATATTATTACTCCCAGGGTGGAATAAGAAACAATCCTCCCCAAGGTGTAGATCAGGCCGTTGTAAAATACTTTTCTGCGATTCTCCAGATCCTTGCCAATATAGGCGATTGCGGTAATATTGGTTGCCAACGGACAAGGGCTGATGGCCATCATCAGTCCCAGAATGAACGCTGATAGAAATGGCCATTGCGACTGGTCAAGTAAACTTTGTAAGTAGTCCATACAATTATTAGAGCATCTTATTGACGGTACGCACGATCTTTTTCGATAATTCCTTTGGGCTGTCTACAGCTTTTTGGAATGCAAATACCGTCAGGTCTTCTTTTGTACTGCCGTCATATACAAATAATCCGGAACCACTCAACTCAAATTTATCTTTGATCTCGTTGTTCTCAGCTTCATCAATATTGATATCAATGAAAGCGACATTCGGATTTTCACTGTATTCATCTGCGATTGTTTGCTGACTGACACTTCCTACTGCTTTACACGTAGTACACCTACGGTCGCCATGGAAATAATATACCGTAACAGTTGCTGTTTCTTGCTGAATGGCTGCTTCTGTTTCGCTGTTTTCTGAGGGTGAAGTCTGGCTGTTGCATGACGTGAACATCACGAGGACCAGAAATAGGCCAGAGACTGTGAGAT